>DASZFN010000611.1:0-11674 GCA_035939715.1 Gemmataceae bacterium
CAGGACGACAAGAAGCCTATGGCGGAGAAACCTGTGGAGCCGGCAGCAAAACAGGAGAAGGAGAGCTTCACCGCCTGGGGCAAGGAGGTCGGCGGCCTGCAAGCGGGTTTGGGCTTCTATCCCGGCCAGAAGCGGGCCTACAGTCACGGCGAAACGGTCAAACTCGTCGTCCGGGTCCGCAATGTCGGCAAGGAAGAGGTTAGGTTCCAGTACGTAAGCCAGTTCCTCATCGAGATCCCGCCCGCCGTGACGGATGGCAAGGGCAGGCTGGTCCCCGCCGGACTTCGCAGCCTTTTCGGGGTTCACCTCCCGAAGCAAGTGAACTTGGCACCGGGGAAGGAAATCGAGCTTTTCGGGGAGCTCGAGGTCAGGCCAGATTTTGGAACGGGGAAGGTCAGCGTTCAGTACGGGCGGGTTTTTGGCAACTCTTCGTCGGGGAGTATCAAGCTGGACCCCACGCTGAACAAACTCGCCACCGGGAAGCTGGAACTCGAAATCAAGTCCGCTCCACCGCCCGCAATCAAGCGCGAACCCGATCTCGCCAAAAGCGAGAACAACCTCAAACACATTGGACTCTTCATGCGGCTGTTGGTGAAGAAAACGTGGCCCGCCAAAGGGACAGTCCCCTTTTTCAACGGGCTGCTAGGCGATGATGTCCTTCGCGACTTTTCCGGCCAGATCGGTCAGCCGGTAATCCCGGCCGCTATAGCGATAGGTCAGTTTCTCGTGATCCAGGCCGAGAAGATAGAGCATGGTGGCGTGCAGGTCGTTGATGTGCATCTTGTTGTCGACGGCCGCGATGCCGTGCTCATCGGTGGCGCCATGGCGGTAGGCGTGCTTGACGCCGCCGCCGGCCATCCACATCGAGAAGCCGGCAGCGTTGTGGTCGCGACCGTCCCGGTTCTGGGCGGCGGGGGTGCGGCCGAACTCGCCGCCCCAGACGAGCAGCGTGTCCTTGAGCAGGTCGCGCTGCTTGAGATCCTGGAGCAAGCCGGCCATGGGCTTGTCGACCGCGTGACAGCTGGCCATCATGCGCTGGTGCAGGTTGGTATGATGGTCCCAGCCAAAACCCGTGCCGATTTCGATGAAGCGCACGCCTGCCTCGGCGAAGCGGCGGGCGAGCAAACACTGCCGGCCGAAGTTGTCGGTGCCGGGCTCGCCGATGCCGTAGGATTCGTGCGTGGCCCTCGTCTCTCCGGAAAGGTCCATGAGCTTCGGGAGCGCACCCTCCATGCGGAAGGCTAATTCATAGGACTCAATCACGCCTTCCAGACCGGGATTGACCTGGTCGCGCTCGAGACGCTGTCGATTAAGGGAAGCGAGCAAATCGAGTTGCTTGCGTTGCAGCTCGGCGGACAGCCGCGGGTTCTCGATGTTGGCAACGCCGCCTCCCTGTCTGGGCCGTGTGCTGTTAATCCGGGTCGCCTGGAAGGCGGCGGGCAAGAAGGCACTGCCAAAGATTTGCGCTCCGGCCCCCTGGCCATTGAGAGCGATGAAGCCCGGCAGGTCGGTGTTGTCAGTCCCCAGCCCATAGAGCGCCCAGGCGCCCATGGAGGGGCGCAGGAAGCGAAAATTGCCGGTGTGCATCTCGATAATGGCCTGGGAGTGGGCCGGGATGTCGGTGTACATGCTGTTGAGCAGGCACAGGTCGTCGGCGTGTTTGGCCAGGTTGGGAAGCGTCTCCGGGAACCAGAAGCCGCTTTTGCCGTACTGGCTGAACTTGAACGGCGATTTCAGCAGTTTGCGCGGGTTTCCTTTGGCCACCGGCTTGCCATCGTCCGCCTGCAGCCTGGGCTTGTAATCGAAGGTATCGACGTGCGAGGGCGCGCCGGCCATGAACAGGAAGATCACCCGTTTGGCGCGGGCCTTGAAGTGGGGCGGCTTTGCGGCCAGGGGGTTCTGGGCATCGGCGGCCGCGGCGCGCGTGCACAGGTCGGCCAAGGCCAGAAACCCGAAGCCGCACGAGGCCGTTCGCAGAAACCGGCGCCGCGAGGTTATGCCGTGCAGAGAATGGTCGAACATGATCGAATCCTCGCCCTGAAAACGGGGCATGGCACGTGGTCAATAGAGGTAGCGGAATTCTCCCGAGGCGAACAGCGTCTGACAGAAACTCGCCCAGGCCGCGAGCTGCGGATTGCCTTTGGGGTTGGCGGACGCGACGGACTTCTGGTAGTCCGCCAGGTAGCGTTTAATAGCAGCTTTCTCGCGCTCGTTGGCAAAGCGACCCAGCGCCGCCCGGTACGCCCAATCGATGCGGGCGTCCGGGTTCAAACCTCTGGCGCCGAGCAGCCGCCGCGCCATTTGCGTGGCTTGCCCAATGACGAACGGGTTGTTCATCATGAACAAAGCTTGCGGCGACACCGTCGTGACGTCGCGTTGACCCACGATCAAGCTTGGGTCTGCTACATCGAAGACTTGCAGCATCTCCGGCACCAGCCCACGGAGGATGGGAAGGTAGATGCTCCGGTGCGTGGTCGTTTTACGGACCTCCTGTAATGCTTTTCCCGGCCGGACAATGCCATTGTCCAGCTCCAGGATCGGGGATCCCTGGGGACGGTCCAGATCGAGCTGTCCGCTGGCAGCCAGCATGGCATCGCGAATTTCTTCGGCGTCCAGCCGCCGCGGCTCCATCCGCCAAAGAAACTTGTTCGACGGATCAACCTCATAGTCTTTGGCGTGGTGCGCGCTGCTCAAGCGATAAACCCGGCTCAGGACGATCGAGCGAATCAGTTTTTTGAGCGACCACTTATCGTCGTTCATGAAGCGAACCGCCAGGGTGTCCAGGAGCGGCGGATCAGCCGGCTCCTCTCCCAGGGCGCCGAAGTTGTCCACGGTGTTGACCAGTCCCTGGCCGAACAGATGTTGCCAGACGCGGTTGACGATCACGCGGGCCGTGAGCGGGTTGTCCTTGCTGGCGATCCAGCGGGCCAGCGCGAGCCGGCCGCTATGGCGCGGATCGACGCGGAAGTCGGGGGTTTTCAACACCGTCAACACGCCGCGCGGGACCTGGGGCCCCTTGTCCTTTAACTCGCCGTGGTTCAAGAGGGGGGAATTGGCCGGCACACCCTCGCGCACGCCGAGCGCCAGGTCCTGGGTGGTTGAGGGCACGGCCTCGAGCTTGTCGAGGCGCTCCTGGACCGTCTTGATCTCCTCGCGGATCTGCTTCGGAGTGAGGTTCGGTCTGGAAGGGGGACTCGACGCCCTGGCGGGTCCTTTCTTTTGCGGCCCTTTGCCGGCCGGGGGCTTCAGGAGCTCACGCAGGTGATCGAGTTGCTTTTCGAGCTGCTCGATCTGGGTTCGGCGCGTCTTGTCGTCGGCCGATGGGGATTTCTCAGGCTCGGCGAGTTGAAGCAGTTTGGCCTCGCTGACAACTTTGCGGCCGGGTTTCACGCCGGCCATCGTTTCCGTGCTGGCGAAGATCCCCGCCAGGGCATAGTAATCGCTGGTGGGGATCGGGTCATACTTGTGATCATGACAGCGCGCGCAGGCGGCCGTCATTGCCAGAAACGCGCGGCTGGTCACGTCGATCTGATCGTCAAGCACGTCGTAGCGAAACTGCTCTTCGTTCTGGAGAACGGCTTTGGGGCCCAGCGACAGGAAGCCGGTGGCGACCATCAAGTTGTCCCGCTCCGCGGAGTTCTTGTGGGGGAGCATGTCGCCGGCCAGTTGCTCGATGATGAAGCGGTCGTACGGTTTATCGGCATTCAAGGCGTCAATGACGTAGTTGCGGTAGCGCCAGGCGTAGCGGTAGGGGAGATTAGGTCCCTTGCCGGTGGACTCGCCGTAGCGGACCACATCCAGCCAATGCCGCGCCCAGCGCTCGCCGAAGCGCGGGGAGGCCAGGAGCCGATCCACGACGGCGTCGAACGCCTGCACCGATTGATCGTTGACGAAGGCATCGATTTCCGCCACGGTCGGCGGCAGCCCGGTCAGGTCGAAGGTCACGCGGCGAATGAGGGTGACCCGGTCGGCGTCGGCGACGGGTTCCAGATGTTCCGCTTCCTGCCGGGCCCGGACAAACCGGTCGATGTCGGTGATCGGCCAGGCCGCGTTCTGCAGTTTCGGCGGTGCCACCGCCCTGGGCCGCTGAAACGCCCAGAACTGCCGCGCCTGTGCGAAGTCGATCTTGTTGCCGGTGCGAACGGCCTTGCCGGTGCGCGGATCAGGCGCTCCCATCTCCACCCACTCGACCAGCTTGTCGATTAACTCGTCGGGGAGTTTTCCCTTGGGGGGCATTTCCAACGATTCATAGCGAACCGCTTCAATCAGGAGGCTTTGCTCGGGGTGGGCCGGATTGATGACCGGCCCCGACTTGCCGCCCTTCTGCAAGCCTTCGCGCGTATCGAGCACGAAGTTCGCCTTGGCTTTCTTCGGATCCCCCGAATGGCACTGGTAACAATTCTGCACAAGGATCGGGCGGATTTGCTTTTCGAAGAACTGCGCCCCTTCTTTCGTGGGATGCTGCTCCATGGCGGGGGGCGCTGCGACGCTCGGAATCGCCATGCTGAGCGATAGGAGAAGAATGATGCCCAGTGAAGCACTCGCCATGTGGGGATCCCTCGCGACCATATGAAAACCCATCGCGCGGTACCCCCAGCGATGATATTGCAAACCCCAGAACGGTCAAGGAAGTCCGCGCCGAGCCCCCACCGTTAGGACCCCGAAGACGTGGTCCCCCACCGCGAGGCCGAGTCGCTCGCCCCGCAACGCCTGGCGCAGATGGCGATCTCAACAGTAAGGGGCCTGATCATTCTACCACTGCGGGCGTCGGATGATGGACACACGCCGCTTTCGGATTGGAAGCATGCCCGCAGGTTATTTCGCCGAGAATTTGTAGATGGTCGTCTGCGTGTAGGTTTTGCCGGGCTCCAGGATAACGGAGGGGAAGTTCGCGTGGTTGACCGAGTCGGGAAAATGCTGGGCCTCTAGACAGAAGGCATGCTGCTTGCGATAGATTGCTCCGCCCTTGCCCTTGAGCGTACCGTCGAGGTAGTTGGCCGTGTAAAGCTGCACGCCCGGCTCGGTGGTAAACATCTCCAGGAGCCGGCCGGATTTGGGTTCGCGCACGCGCGCGGCCAGAGCGAGCTTTTTGCCTTCGCTGTTGAGCACGAAGTTATGATCGTAACCTCCCGGCTTACCGCCCAGCTCACCGATGCGAGCGCCGATCGTCTTCGGTGAAGTAAAGTCCAGAAGGCTTCCCGTCACCGAGCGAATTTCGCCGGTCGGGATGAGCGTGTCGTCCGTGGGCGTATAGTTGTTGGCTTCGAGCGTCAGCTCATGGCCGAGAATATCGCCGGCGTCATGGCCGGCGAGGTTGAAGTAGCTGTGGTTGGTGAGGTTGACGGGCGTCCGCTTATCGGTGGTCGCCTTGTAGTCGATCTTCAACTCGTTGTCGTTCGTGAGCGTGTAGGCGACCGTGGCGGACAGATTGCCGGGATAACCCTCTTCGCCGTCGGGGCTGAAGCAGGAAAGCTCGACGGCCGCAGCGTCCGGTAGTCGAGAGGTAGCCGCTTTCCACACTTTCTTATCAAATCCCTTCAGCCCGCCGTGGAGCGCGTTCGGTCCGTTATTGACAGCCAGTTTGAATTCTTGACCGTCAAGGGTGAAGCGGCCCCTGGCGACGCGATTGGCCACACGACCGACCGTGGCGCCAAAGAAAGGATGCCCCTTCAGATAGCCGTCAAGCGTGTCAAATCCAAGCACGACGTCCGCAAAGCGGTGATCTCGATCGGGGACGTGAAGCTCGGTGAGAATAGCTCCATAGGTGATGATGTTGGCCGTCATGCCATCCTTGTTTTTTAGCTCGTACAATTCAACATCAGTGCCGTCGGGCGTCTTGCCGAAGGGCTTTTTGTGGACGGTTGGAAACATCGTGTCGCCGCCTTTCGCTGGAGAGCCGAAGGGTGTGAGCGGGCCGCCAAGCAGCCCGAGACCCATCGCAAGGGCAGAAACGATTGCGTAACGACCTTTCATGATTCGCTTCCTCACGCACTGACGGACACGGTTTTCAAATCCGCCCGCTGTCCTTCATAGGTTTCGTTGAACGCCGCCACTTTGGGGTCCGGTGCAACACGCCAGCTCTGGCAGGCTTGCAGGTACACGGCGGGCCACCAGTTTTCGTGCCGGGTAAGCCCCTGATCGCGCACCGTGTGCCAGTTGCTCAAAATCTTGGACCAGCAGGCGTCGCCGTACTCAAGCGCCTGCTTGCGGTCACCGAATTGCGGGATGTACCACTCGCGGCCAAGGGCGGCGTGCAGGACCTCGTCGGCCCAGTCGTAATCCTGGATCGTGGCCATGAGCGGAATGCCGGACTCCACGCCTAGCTCCCACTCATAGCGCTTGCCGGTGCGGTTCATGAGACCTTGCTCGATGAAATAAAGCACGGCGTGCCGCTCGATGGGCGAGCATTCGGTGTTCAGGCGCATCGACCAGTTGTGCGTGATGCGTGCCCGTGTCCAATCGACCCCGAGAGCCATGAAGCCGACCTCGCCCATCATGGCATGCCTGGCCTCGTCCCAGAGCTGACGGGACATGGCGCGGTAATATTCCCACGGTTTGCCCCTGGTTTCGTGGATGATGCTGGCCATCATCTCCGGCACATCGATCTCGCGCAGGCGTTTGAAGAGCATCATGAGCGCCTTGGGCCGGGGCGGGTAATCCGGATTGTAAATGAACGCCTCGGGATTGACGCCCTGGTTCCAGAGATCCTGGAAGCGCTCGTCGCGCCGCGGCACCGGATCGTAGACATACGGCTTCGCCGAATGCTGGCGCGCCGGGGTTTGCTGCTCTAGAGTTGAGGTGCCATCCAGGCCGCCCGCCGCCGCCAGACACTGATCCAACAGATTGCACCAGGAGCATGCCGGCCGCGCCGCCGCCTCGACAAGGCCGGCGATGCTCCTGGCCCCGAACTGGAGCATGTCCGCGATCTCCAGCCGCGCAAAACGACACACGCGCACGGAGGGAGCATCGGCAAGCGGGTTGGTATCGGACAGGTGTCGCGCCAGGGCAGCCTCAAGGGCGGGTAAGGCCTTCTCATAGACGCCGACCAGCAATTCGGCGGTGGTCGGGGCGGCGAGGATCTCGTCGAAGAAGATCTGCAGGGCAGGATGGGGCACTTCCTCCAGGCCGAGCGGCGGCTCGCGCATTTCGCCGACGCGCTGCCGCAATGCCTGGACATGTTCGGCGCACAGATAAGCATGCAGGGCGAAGCCGGTCTTCAGTTCGTAAATCGGCTCCGCGGTAATACGTGCCGTCAGGATTTCATGCAGCCGGCGGAATGCATAATGGTAGCGCTTGAGGCGCGCGACACAGGCTTCGACGCTGAGTCCGGGGCTGGCCGCGTCCTCGAGCGTCGCCAGCCCCGCCAGCGGAGGCAGCCCGCGATAGGATTGGCCTGCGCTGCTCTTCTCGGTCATGACTCGCACTCCCGGCTGTCACAAATTGCGAATGAACCGCACCAGGTGCGTATTGAGATTGTATCCGGCGGCTTGCCAGAAACCGACCGCCCAGGAATGCTCCTTCTCCACGAGGGCGCCAATTCGCCTGGCTCCCTGGCTGGCGAGCAAGCGCTCGATCTCCGAGACCAGCGCCCGCGCGATGCCTTGCCGGCGGTAATCCGGGTGCACCATCAAGCGATGGATGTTGCCGCGCCAGCCGTCGAAGCTGCCGATGACCGATCCTACCAGACGACCCGCCACCTCCGCCACCAGGACATGGGCGTGGCTATGGGCCAGCGCTTGTTCGATATCGGCGACCGTGTCGGTACGGCTGACGGTGGCTCGGGCTTGTTGCCAGAGGTCCAGGAGTAGAGCCGCTTCATCAAGGCGGCAAGGACGAATGGCCGGCTTGTCCCCGGTAGGATTCGACACGCCTCTTGCACCTTGGGAATGAACGGATTGGGCCGGGGGAAGAAAAGTAGCGGCGGCTGGGATCGAACCAGCGACCTTGGCCTTATGAAGACCCTGCTCTAACCGCTGAGCTACGCCGCCAAGCGTTTCCGAACTGCAATCATAGAAAGCAGCAGACCTGGTTGGCAAGAGAGGTCTTTCTACGCTTTTAGCACAATCTTGCCGGTGAGCGTGCCTGCTTTATGCAGCGTATTCTCCTCCTGCAGCCGATGAGCGGCTGCGGCATCGGATAACGGAAATGTCTTGCCGATTGCGACATGCAGCTTCTGGTCGCCAAACCAGCGATTGATGTCCTCGGCCGAGAGGCGTTGCTCCTCCGGCGTGGCATTGAACATGGCGAAGCCGAAGAGCGCCATGTCCCGCGTGTAGAAAGGACCGACCGGGAAGATCGGCTGCGCCTGCCGGCCAGCCATGACCACGATTCGGCCGCGCTTTGCCATCAGTTCGACGGTACGAAGGAAATCCGGCTCGCGCTGCGTTTCATACCAGACGTTCACGCCCTGGTTCTTGGTGAAGTCGCGAATGCGCGCCGGCACATCGTCGGTCTTGTAATTGAGCACACAATCGGCGCCCCAGCCTTTGACCAACGCGGCCTTTTCCGCAGACCCCACTGTCGTGATTACCTGCGCCCCGACTGCCTTGCCCATCTGAACCACCATTGAGCCGACGCCGCCTGCGCCGCCATTGACGAACAATGTCTCGCCCGGCTGCAGCCGCGCACAGCGGAAGAGTCCCTGATGGGCCGTAATTCCCGTGCACGCCGCCGCGGCCGCTTCGGTGTCCGCGATGCCCTGTGGCGTCGGGTAGAGCCAGTCCTCGTGGACACAGGCGTATTCGGCAAAGGTCCCTTGCCTGCCCAGCACACCCTGATTGGATCCCCAGACCCGGTCGCCGACCTTGAAACGATGGACATCCGGCCCGAGCATTTCTACGGTTCCCCCCAGGTCGCAACCGGGGATGAAAGGCTTGGGTAACGGCATGTTCACGACGCCTGCGCGGATGTAGGTATCGATCGGATTGAGCGCTACCGCCCCCACGCGCACGAGCACTTCGCCTTGCTTCGGCGTCGGCCGCGGCAGTTCGCCGAACTGAATGACCTCCGGGCCGCCAGTTTTCTCGTAGTAGGCTGCTTTCATGGTTGGCTGAACCTCGGTGACTGAGTCGCGAGCAAGAGCGGCGTGTGGAGAGCACTGAGCACTGAGTACCGAGTACTGAGCAGCGAGTACTGAGTACTGAGTACTGCGTACTCGGCCACGGCCTGACCACTCCAGCCCGCCGCCTTGCTACAATAGTAATAGGGCTGTGCGGGTTTTGCCGCATCATTTCCCGTAACCTGCGCGGATTCGTGCTCTTCGTGGGACGCTTTGAAGGAGACTGCTTCGCATGGCAACGGAAGTTCTTCCCTTGCGACGCATCGATCACGTGCGGTTTTTCGTGGGCAACGCCCGCCAATCGGCCTACTTCTACCGCAATGCGTTTGGTTTTGACGTGGTTGCCTATGCCGGTCTGGAAACGCGCTCCCGGCACGAGGCCGGCTACGTTCTCCAGCAAGGCGAAATCACGTTTGTGCTGGCGTCGCCCCTGAGCCAGGATCATCCGGAGAGCCGCCGGCTACTGCTCCACGGCGACGGCGTTCAGGACATCGCCTTGCAAGTGGATGATGTACGCAGCGCTTATGACGAAACCGTGCGGCGCGGCGCCAGCGGCGTGACGCCGCCGACGCTGCTGGAAGACGAGAATGGCGTCTATGAATACGCCACCATCAAGGCCTATGGCGACACCACGCACAGCTTTGTCAATCGCGACCGCTACCGGGGAGTTTTCGCTCCGGGTTATTTGACCCTGGACGCCGACCGCTACAGTCCGCGCACGTTCCACCCGGTCGGCCTCAAGGCCATCGACCACATCGTCGGTAATGTCGAAGAAGGCAAGATGGACGAGTGGGTGCACTTCTACGAACGCGTGATGGGGTTCACGCAACTCGTGCACTTCGACGACAAGGACATCAGCACCGAATACACGGCGTTGATGTCGAAGGTGGTGCAGGGCGGTCACGGCCGCATCAAGTTCCCGATCAACGAGCCCGCCAAGAGCCGGCGGCGCGGGCAGATTGAGGAATATCTGCAGTACTACGGGGGGCCCGGCGTGCAACACATCGCCATGGCGACCGGCGACATCATCGAAACGGTCCGCGCCCTCCGGCACAACGACGTATCCTTCCTGCGCGTGCCGCAGGCTTATTACGAAATGCTGCCCGTGCGCGTTGGGCAGATCAAGGAGAATATGCAGGAGCTGGCCGAGCTCGGCATTCTCGTGGACCGCGACGACGAGGGCTATCTGCTGCAGATTTTCACCAAGCCGGTCGAGGATCGGCCAACGCTCTTTTTCGAGATCATCGAGCGGCACGGTTCCCAGAGCTTCGGCAAAGGGAACTTCAAGGCCCTTTTCGAGGCCATCGAGCGCGAGCAGGCGCGCCGCGGTACGCTGTAGCAAATGTCTGGCAACCAAATAAGGAGAGCGCCATGCCTCCCTATGTTCGGGTCGGATCCGTCGCCAAGAAGCGCCACATCGCGCACAAGCACGAGCCGGGCTATCGCAACGAAGGCATTTACTACGAGGAAGTCGTCACCACGGCGGGCTTCGGCCGGGCCTACAGCATTTGCTATCATCTACGGCCGCCGACACGCGTGCGCAAGGTAGAAGCCGCCGGCCGGATAACGCTGGAAACGGGCGAAGAGCCGGCGCTCCGGCACTACCATCTGAAGACAGGGAGCCTGAAAGCAGGCGGCGATCCGGTTACCGGCCGGGTGCCGCTGCTTGTCAACGACGACGTGATCCTCGGCCGCTGCCGCCCGGTCCAGGCGCAAGCGGAGCTATACCGCAACGCCGCCGCCGATGAAGTGCTTTTCATTCATCGGGGCAGGGGGGTGCTGCAGACGATGTTCGGCTTGCTTCCTTTCAAGCCGTTCGACTACATCGTCATCCCGCACTGCACCACCTACCGGATTGAATTCGAGGCGGGCGATCAGCCGGAGATGTTGGTTGTCGAGGCCAAGGGCAACATCAGCATTCCACCGCGCTACCTGAACCCGGACGGTCAACTGCGCATGGGCGCGCCCTATAGCGAGCGCGACCTCCACGGCCCGCGCGAAACGCTCATCCTCGACAGGGAGCAGGACACCGTAGTTCGCATCAAGGACGGTTCTCGGCTGACCCGCTACACGCTCGCCCAGCATCCGTTTGACGTGGTCGGCTGGGACGGCATGGTCTATCCGTTCACGTTCAACGCCGACGACTTCGAGCCGATCACGGGGACGGTCCACCAGCCGCCGCCGATTCATCAGACATTCGAGGCTCAGGGCTTCGTTCTATGCACGTTCGCGCCGCGCCTGCTCGACACGCATCCGGAGGCGATCAAGGTGCCCTACGCCCATTCCAATGTGCAAGCCGATGAAATGCTTTACTACGTTCGCGGCCGCTTCGGCAGCCGGCGCGGAGTCGAAGAGGCTTCCATTACGCTTCATCCGCGCGGCATTCCGCACGGCCCTCATCCCGGCACCATCATGGCAAGCAAGACAGCGACGCGCACCGACGAGCTGGCGGTCATGGTGGACACCATCCGGCCGCTGTCGCTGACGCGCCAGGCGCTGGAGATTGACGATCCGACCTATCCCTATAGTTGGCTCGACTAATTCGACAAATTGTCTACCGGTTTGCGGGCGTGCGGGGCGCGGCTATGCCTTTGGAGCGCCGGCGCTGCAGCGCCT
>DASZFN010000612.1:0-2826 GCA_035939715.1 Gemmataceae bacterium
CGACCACCATTTTTTCACACGCGAGCGTAGCCTGTGCAGGAACAGTCAGCTCCCCCTTGCATGCCGGGCAAGGAACGCTCTGACCGGCGTGGCGACTGTCGGCGGACACGGGCTGGAGACAGATGGGGCAACAGAACTGGATCCGCATGAAGGACCTCCCTGGCAGAAGCCGTCGCCGCGCATGGAATGAAAGTGGACCCACTGGCGAGATGCCTGGATCGCTGCCGGACCAACGCCTGCCGCTAGAGCCAACTTCCCCGCCCGGCATTCTACTCCGGTGACTGGGCGTTCGCAACGATTTACTTCGCCTTTTTCACCACCCCTCCGCGACCCAATTCTGACAGTTTGCCAAGGGTCACGGGGCTCCGGATTGCTCGCCGGCCATGAAAATCTCCTTGGTAAGCGGAATCGATACGAAGTTGTTGACGGCTCACGGGCGAGATCGTAGACCTGTCGCTCCGCGAGAGGAGCTCCGTCTCGCGGAGTGAAGAGGTCTACGATGGCCGGTGAGGTGCTTGCTGGGCGGCAAGGACCTCATCGGCTGCTTTTGTTTCAGTTGCTTGCGTCGGGCGAGGAAATGGTCCCCGTGAAGGAGCCGCTGGTCACGCCAGTAACTGTGTCTTTCAAGCGTGTGACGGTGAAGGTCCCTGTGGCGCCAGCGAACCGACCCGTACCGCCCGTGATCACCATATTTTCCTTAATGGTGAGGACGGTTGGCGCAGTTAGCGTGGCTTGCCCGCTGGAGGTGCCGAACACCGTATCGCCGTTGGCCGCTGTGAGCAGAAAGGTCCCGGTTCCGATCCTGGTCCTTGTGTCCACCGTGACCAGCTCGGTGAATGTGAACTTACCGAGGTGGCTTGCGTTTCCCGTGGCCGTCACCTGCGTTGATACGAACGGCGGCGTTACCGCCGTCGCGATATCAACCCCTTCCAGGCTGCCTTTGAAAGGCACCTGCTCTCCTGCGGCCGCCATGCTGGCCACGATCGTGTTGTCCTGCGGTGAGACCAATGCCCCCGTCGCCGCGGCAGTCTCGGTAGCTTCCAAAAAGACCAGCGACTGGCTCAGAGGCGCCAGCAGCGGGGCACCTACCAAGTCCAGCACGCTGCCAGGCGTGCAGCGGTGCTCGAGCTGCTCGACCTGAAGACGACGACTGTTCTTGCTCAACGATCTCATGATGGAATCTCCTCACAGTGAAGGTAGGTCTGCGATACAATGCAACAGCATCGTTCCCGGCGCGCAGACCGAGCGCCGGGGCGGTGCCGGGCCGGTGAGGGGCTTGCTTGGCGGTAAGGACCTCACCGGCCGCTTTCTTTCACGTGGGACGGTTTTTCAAACCGTCGGTTCCGCAAGGACGGTTTGAAAACCGGTCCTACTAAGCAATTTCACCAATCAGGGTCCAGCCTTTCACCCCCCGAAGGCGTCACCGCCGCCCACCACGTAGTGCCGCTCATGGTCGCGGCCAGCGTGCGGACGCTGCCGTCGGCCAGGCCGACCTGGATGCCGCCGGCGTGAGCCGTCGCGGCCCGGGTCGGATCGCAGTTGCCCTCGAACGGAGTGGGCTGGACCTGAAATATCGACCCGGGGCCAATGGCATTGGGGGCGCCGCGGGCCACGAAGGCGGCGATCGCAAATCCCGGTGCGAACGGTTTGGGCGGTAGATTCATGGGCGGCGGCAGCCAGGGGAAAAAGTCGGACGCGCAGTACGCCCACGCCGTGCCGCCGTCCCTGAACGCTGGCACCATGACCGTATTAGAGCAGCGGG
Source organism: Gemmataceae bacterium (assembly GCA_035939715.1). GTDB lineage: Bacteria > Planctomycetota > Planctomycetia > Gemmatales > Gemmataceae > DASZFN01. The sequence continues at coordinate 1,763 of DASZFN010000612.1, forward strand.
CATATTTCTCTGCATGGAGTATGGTGTTCGACGCGCCGTCCAGGATGTCGGTGAGACGGGTCTTGCCCTGCGGACCGTTCGGCCCCACTACCCTGGCATTGGGCGCGTAACAGGACGCGCCGAATGAAAACCCATTGATCGTCACGGCGCCACCCGGACCGGCGCTCGGATCCGAAGGGCAAAGGAAGACTGGCACCGGCTGGCCATAGACGTTGTTGTTGCCCGGATAATACACCGTGGTCGGTCCGGCCGGAGGCGGAAATGGCACAGGGCCAATGGCGCTTTGATAGAGGTTGTCTTGCTCGACATAGGGTAGCAAGTGGAAAAAGTAGGTGCCAAACGCGCCGCAGGCAGGCGGATAATAGCCGATGCCGGGCGGCAGATGCCCGTGCGTGTCATGATGGTGGTGTGCCGCCAGGCCGAGCTGTTTCAGGTTGTTGCCGCACTTGATCCGATTGGCGGCCTCGCGGACCATTTGCACGGCCGGCAACAGCAGGCCGATCAGGACGGCAATGATGGCGATGACGACGAGCAACTCGATGAGCGTAAAGCCGTGGCGCTCGCCAGTTCGGAACGTCGGACGCATTGTCGCTCCTCGGTGATCTCGCTTGGGCGCGGCAACCTTGGGGTTTCGCTAACGGCCCGGCCCTTCCTTCAGGGGCGTCAGGCCCCAGACCTTGACCGTGCGGTCGCGGCTCCCCGAGAACAGCCGCCGGCCGTCGGGGCTGAAGGCCACGCTGGTGACGAGGCCGTTGTGGCCCCGGAAGTTGTGGACTAACGCCCCGCTCCGGCCGTCCCAGACTTTCACGGTGCTGTCCTCCCCCGCCGAGGCGACCCACCGGCCGTCGCGGCTGAACGTGGCCGCCCAGACGTCCCCCCTATGTCCCTTGAGGGTTTGTTCCTGGCCGGTCTGCACCTCCCAGATCTTGACCCGGTCCTCTTCACCCCCCATGACCAGGCGGCGGCCGTCGGGGCTGAACGCCAGCGTCATCACCGCCGCGCCGGCCCGTCCGCGGCAGGTACGGCGCGGCGTTTGCTCCTGCCCCAACCGGGTCACGTCCCAG
>DASZFN010000613.1:0-2785 GCA_035939715.1 Gemmataceae bacterium
TGCGACATCTGCCCATGGTGCAGAATTGGGACTGCCACGCGGGCGGAAGCTGCTGCAAAGAATACCTGGTCACCATCAGCGACGAAGAACGCGCGCGCATTGAGGCGCAGGGCTGGGAGAATGATGCGCAAATCGCGGGGCGGCCGTTGTTCAAGAAGAGCGGGCCCTGGTGGCATCGGCGCTATCATCTGAACAGCCGGGAAGACGGAAGCTGCGTTTTCCTCAGCGAGCAGGGCCGTTGCCGGATTCACGAAAAATTCGGCTACGAGACCAAGCCGCTCCCCTGCCGTCTGTTTCCATTCGTGCTGATCCCGGCCGGCGATCACTGGCGCGTCGGCATGCGCTTCGCTTGCCCGTCCGCCGCGGAAAACAAGGGCCGCGCAATACGGGAACATGCAGAATCGCTGCGCGAGTTCGCTGACTTGCTGGCCCGGCGCGAGGGACTTGATGGCAAGCCGGAAGGCGCCCTTCGGCCGCCGCGCTTGCAGGGCCGCCTGCGCCTGGATTGGCCGGACCTGCTCCGCCTGGTGCACACGCTTTCCACGATCCTGCGTAATCCCAAGGATCGCATGGAGCGCCGGCTGCGTAAATGCCTGGCCCTGGCCGAGCTGTGCAAGCAGGCCCGCCTGGACCACATCAAGGGCAAGCGCTTTGACGAGTTGATGCAACTGCTGGCGCTGAGCCTGGAAGATCAGGTGCCGATTGAGCCGTCGGCACTGCCGCCGCCGAGTTGGGTCGGCCGGGTTCTGTTCCGGCTGGCCGTGGCGATCTTTACGAGAAAGGATCATGGCCCGGACAGCGGCCTGGCGCGGCAAGGCCGGCGCGCCTTGCTCGGCGCGGCCTGGCGCTTCGCCGTGGGCAGAGGGTCTGTCCCGCGCATGCACCGGAAAATCCCGGAGACGACATTCGAGCAGGTCGAAACCGCGGCTGGCCCGCTGCCTGCGGACGTCGAGGCAATTCTGGAGCGCTATTACACGATCAAGGTGGAGTCGTTGCAATTTTGCGGCGCGGCTAATTTGCGTCTTCCGGTTTGGGAAGGTCTTGAGGTGCTGAGCCTCACATTTCCGATGTTGATGTGGGTCATGCGCACCATGCGCGATTTGCCACCGGCTGTGGCGGTGACGCGGGCACTCACCATTGTGGACGACCATTTTGGCTTCAATCCCGTCCTGGGAACGCTGCGCCAGCGCTTGAGCTTTCGCATCCTCAGCGCCACCGGACAGTTTCAGCGGCTGATCGCCTGGTATGCCCGCTGAACGTAGGGCAGGTTTCTAACCTGCCTCACGGCGGAAGGCAGGTTGAAAACCTGCCCTACTTACGCCAGCAATTCCGCCGCGCCGCGCGCGATGAGATCATGGGCCAGTTGCCGGCCCAGTTCCTCGGCGGTATCCGCCGCGCCGTTGATGCGGCCTTCAATACGCCGTTTGCCTTGCGGATCCAGCACGACGCAGCGCAGAGTCAATCTTTCGTCCTTCACCTTGGCGGACGCACCGATGGGAACCTGACAGCCTCCCTGGAGCGTGCGCAAGAAGGCACGCTCCGCGGCAATCGCCTCATGCGTTGCCGGATCGTCGAGCAGGCGCACGACTTCCAGCGTCTCCTCATCGTCTAAGCGGCATTCCAGTCCCAGGGCACCCTGGCCGACGGCCGGCAGCATCCAACTGGGATCGAGCACCTCGGTGATCTCCTCGTCCAGCTCCAACCTTTCCAGCCCTGCCTGGGCAAGGATGAGGCCGTCGAGGTTCTCCGCGTCCAGCTTGCGCAGGCGGGTTTCCACGTTGCCGCGAATATCGACGACCTGCAAATCAGGCCGGCGGTTCAGGATTTGTGCGCGGCGGCGCAGGCTACTGGTGGCCACCACGGCGCCTTTGGTAAGACTGTCGAAACGATCGTGGCGGTGCGAGACAAAGACGTCGCCGCTTGGCCCGCGCGGCGGCACCGCGGCCAGCACAATGCCGGCAACGTGGACGGTGGGCAGGTCCTTGAGACTGTGAACGGCGATGTCAACCTGGAACTCCGTGAGGGCGCGCTGAATCTCCTTGGTGAAGACTCCTTCCCCGCCGATTTGCGGCAAAGGCACGTCGCGGACCTGGTCGCCGGCCGTCTGAATTTCAACAATCGTCGGCGAGGCGTACGGCTCAAGCAAGGAGGCGACATGATTCGCCTGCCAGAGTGCCAGCCGGCTGCCGCGCGTGCCGATGCGAACAAGTAACGCCATGCCAGTCTACCCACGTGTTGGTGGTATGTTCCTTGTCGTTACCGATTTTGGATCAGCAACTGTTCGAGTCTCCTACGTAGCTGCTCGGCTGTCGCCTGCCGCTCCACAGGCCCTTGCTCGAGCCGCTGTTTTTCATCCGGATCGCGCTCCGCGCGATCGAGCGCCAGCCATACGGGTTGCAGCGCTTGTGGATCATGGCGGTAGCGCGGGAACAGATGCCAGTGCAAGTGCGGCACCTGGTTGCCGAGCAGTTCGTAATTCAGCTTGTGCGGCCCAAAAGACTCAGCAATGGCCGCGGCCAGCAGGCACATCTCGTCGAAGTACGCATGCCGTTCGAAGTCGTTTAACTCATGCAATTCCCGCGCATGAGTTCGTGCGACCAGGATACAGTAACCGTGATAATACTGCCAGGGCCCCAGAAGGGCGACGGAATACGGGAACTGCCAGACAACATCTTCCGGCGGCAAGGCACTGAGCCTGGCAAGCTTCAAACAAAACGGACAATCGCTAGCAGAGTGATCTTCCATGATCCTACAAAATTTAGCCGGGAGCCTCTGGCGAGCGCAT
>DASZFN010000614.1:0-3050 GCA_035939715.1 Gemmataceae bacterium
TCATCCTCGAGCCAGGAAGAAGTACTGCTGGTATTGCTACGCGCACATCTTTGCCGACGAGGTGAAACTGGGCCGGCTTCCTGCCGATCATCCCTTCCTGCTAGCCCGCGCCGCCAGAGTGCAAGCAATGATTGCACGGGCTGACAAGGGGCTGCCGTTATTTGATTAGGATACGCAAATGGCTCAGTCCGCTATGCCACCGAGCGCTTCGGCGACCGCCTGGCTGGCCTCGGGGTGGACGGCCAGGACGCGGCGAATCGTGGCCAGGATCATTTCCCATTCCGGCCGTGCCGTGCCTGATCGCGCCAGGGCCGTCTCCAGACTGACGGGCCGGACCTCAGCCGTCCAGCCGGGGTTGTCCGGCGTTTCCTTGCCAGGACCGTGGGCCAGCCAGAATTTCGGGTCCTTCTCGTAGAGCGCGCGCTCCTGCAAGATACGCGCGGTCGCGAGTGCTTGCCGGACCGCGTGGGCAAAGCCGCGATAAGGCTCGCGAGCGCGCCTTTTCTCGCCGGCGTCAATCCAGCGCCGATAGACCTCGCGCGGCACGCCGGCCGCCTCCGCGGCAACCAGAGGGAAAGCGCCGGCACGAATGAAGGCGACGATTTCTGCGCGCTTTTCCGGCGTCAAGGGAGTCACGCGTGCGGCCATTACAGTTCCCCCTTGTCGAGCAGTTCCTTGGCCACGGCCGCCTGGAGCGCCGGCCCGACATATTCAAAACCCGCCGTCAGCCGGGCCACGGCATGGCGGATGCCGCCGCGGCGGTCGCGGCGGCCCAGCGCGGGAGCACGAATCAGCCGCCAGTCCCGGCTGCGCAGCCGGCTGGCCACGAAGGCCGGGTGCGTCGTCGTCGAGGTCGCGCGCTGGCCGAGCCCTTTCCACAGCGACGCGACAAACGAAGACAGCGCGTGGCCGATGCCCACGCCCTGATAGTCCGGCAGCGTCACGGTGCGATGCTCGCGTTTGCCGCCCTGGCGTGTCAAAGAATGAATCCAGGCGCTGAAAGCCACCAGCCGCTCCCGCCACAAGGCGCCGAAGCAGACGGCGCTCGGCGCCAGGGCCGTGCTCAGATAGTGATGCGGCTTGAAAAGCGTCCACGCCGCACGTTCAACCCGGCAGATCTGCAAGCAGATGGCTGGCCGTCGCTGAAGCAACCTCCAGGTAAACGTCCCCGTGTCCGGCCGGTAGACCCAATCGGGATTGAGCCACGGCTCGACATCTTCATGACAGGTGACCGCGATAAATTTCTGCCCGCGGCCGCGCACCGTTTTGGCCAACGCGTGCGAACCAATCTGAGCGACCGTGCGATCCACCACTGAGCTGAACTCATCCATCACCGCCAGCTCGGGCTGCTCGGCGAGGAGACGGGCCAGCCTGACGCGGAACTGCTGTCCGGTGCTCAGCAGCGCAAACGGCCGCAGCCATGCCGGCGGGCTCGAAAAGCCGACCGCGCATAACAGGCTCACGATGTCCTTGATCGACATGGTGCACGGGAAGCCGTCCACGACCGCCCGGTCCCGCGGCCAGCTCGCCTCCTGCGCCAGGTGGCTCGGCCACAAGCTTCGGGCGATGGTCGATTTCCCGCAGCCGGACGCTCCCACGATCAAACCGATGTGCCAGCAACGTTCGTCCAGCGGCAAGGAGACCTGCCACGACATTTCGGATTTCTGCGCCGGCGGCAAGTCGAAGAGACCTTCGACTTGAAGCACGCGTGGCGTGCGTGCGATCGGGCTGCTGACGTGAACGGTGGTTTGCAGCATTGGGTAAATCCTTCGCATACGCTTCTCGCAGAGCACGCAGAGAGCGCAGAGGAAGACAGAGCAAGATCCGTAGATTCCCTTTTTGTGTTTGTGTTCTCTCCGCGCTCTCTGCGAACTCTGCGAGAGACTAAGACAGCAACGCGCGGCAGCGGATCCCCTCTGCCTGCAGCCATTCGAGCAGGTTGACCTGGTGCTGCTCCGAATCGCACGGGATGACAATGAGATGTTCCGGCGCGCCGGTGGGGACGGCCGGAGCTTCCAGCAGTTGCCGCATTCTCTTTGCCGCCTGGACATTGGCCTTCCAGAGCGCGTCGAGTGCCTCGCTGTCGGTCCTCGTGAGGGCGCGCAAGCGGGCATGCGTGGCGGGCTCGGTCTGCGCCAGGCCGGCGAGCGGGTCCATGCTCAGCAGCAGCTTGCGGGCCTCGTCGGCATCGACGTCGAGCACCTCGACATCCACCACCTGGTCCGGGTTCATGTCGCGGCGCAGGTGGCCGTCGATCAGCTTCAGGCGCCCGTCCGGCAGTTCATAGGCCAGCAAGCTGCGCGCGAAGCCGACTTCCGCGTAGAGCGCCTGCAAGGCTGCCTTCTGGTTGTCCGGGTGCGTGCGAAAGTTGAGTTCATGGGGAAGCAAGTCGCCGGCGCGTACACGGCGGTGGTCCTTGATGCGATTTTTTACTTGGGGTGACATGGGCATATTCCCGTAATGGGGTCATTAGTCATTGGTCATTCGTCATTCGCGAAGGCGAATGACCAATGACCATCAAACCTCCAGGTCGATCTCAAAGATATTCGGCTGCCCGGGCATCTTGAGCGGCGGGTTGCAGGCTCTTGGATTCGCGAGCTGGAAGGCAAAACGTCGCGGCCGGAAATCGCCGAAGGCCAGCTCGGTTGCCGAAAGCGATCGGGGATCCAGCTCGTCCGTGGCGTGCACCTCGACGAGCTCGACGCTGCCGAGGATGACGCCGCGCGGCAAATCCCAACCGCTGCGGTAGCCCGCGCCGCGGAGCGCGGAACGAAACGGTTCGTGCAGGCACAGGCGCGCCAGTTGCTCCGAGAAGCTGCGGCTGGCGTGGATGGCCAGCGGGCCGCGATGGCTCGTCTTCCAGCTCCGCGTCTCATACAACTTGGCGCCCAGGATCACCAGCGTGGCCCACGGCTGCCTCAGGCTGATGGCTTTAATGAGCTAACTCCTATTTCAATACGGAGGCAGGAACCTAATTTGGGGCATTGGTCAGTAGTCAGTAGCCAGTAGTCAGTAACCTACTGGCTACTGACTACTGGCTACTGACTACT
>DASZFN010000615.1:0-3740 GCA_035939715.1 Gemmataceae bacterium
TTCCGCCTTTGCAAACAGTCCCAAGCTCAGGTACGCATCGCCGATCACCATCCGCACGGCCGCTTCCACTTCCGGCTGGTCCGGAAAGGCGCCGTCGATTTTGTCCGCCGCTGTTTGGATCACGTCTTCGACCGTTAGCTTGCGCCCCCGTGCCCCCTCGGACGCGGCTGCACCGAGGAGCTTGTCGATGAGGAAGTCGTTGATCGCCCTAGAGACGGCTTCTGCCTTGGCGGTTTTCTCGGCGGCTTGCACGGCCTGGATGCGCCGCGCCTCGGCCACGCGCCATTGCCAGGTGGCCAGGCCCAAGCCGAGTGCCAGCGCCGCCAGCACGCTGGCTGTGACGGCCAGCACGACCTTGTTCCGGCGGGCGAACTTCCGCAGCCGGTATCGCGCCGTGGGCGGGCAGGCCAGCACCGGCTCGTCGGCCAGGTAGCGCTGCACGTCCATGGCGAAGCCGTTGGCGGTCTCGTAGCGCCGCGCCCGATCCTTCTCCAGGGCTTTCATTACGATCCAATCGAGGTCGCCCCTTACCAGCCGGCCCAGCTTGGCCGGCTCCATCTTGCGGTGGGCGGCGATCGACGGCAATTCCTCGGTTGTACTGAGCCGAGAGCTCGGCTTGGGCGGCTCCTCCTCGCGGATGATGCGCAGCATCTCGTCGAACGCCGCCTGGCGCAGCCGCTTTTTCTCGAACGGCGTCGAACCGGTCAGGAGCTCATACAAGAGCACGCCCAGAGAGTAGATGTCGCTGCGGGTATCGATGTCCAGGGCGTTGAACGACGCCTGCTCGGGACTCATGTACTCCAGCGTGCCGACGATCTGGCCAAGCTCGGTAAACATGGTCCGCTCGGTCAGCTTCGGCCCGGCCGCCTTGGCCACGCCGAAGTCGATGACCTTGGGCACCGGCTTGTCGTCGTAGAGGGCCACCAGCACGTTCGACGGCTTCAGATCGCGGTGGATGAGTCCTTTTTGATGAGCGTGCTGCACGGCATGGCAGACGGGGAGGAATAGCTCCAGCCGTTCGCGCGGGGTGAGGTTGTGGTCGTCGCAGTATTTGGTGATGGGTACGCCCTTGACCAGCTCCATCACGAAATAGGGGCGGCCTTCCACCGTAGCACAAGCGTCCTCGCTTGTGGGCTTGTCCGAGTCCGAGCAAGCGAGGACGCTTGCTCTACGGCCGGTCACGCCGCCATCGAACACCTTGGCGATGTTGGGATGATCCATGAGGGCCAGGGCCTGGCGCTCGGCCTCGAAGCGGGCGATGATCTGCCTGCTGTCCATGCCCGCCTTGATCACCTTGAGGGCGACCTTGCGGCGGACAGGCTGGGTCTGCTCGGCCATGAAGACGGTGCCGAAACCACCCTCGCCGATTTGCTGCAGGAGCTTGTACGGACCAATCACCGTGCCGGGGCGTTCGGTGACCGGCTGGTCGATGGTTGCGGCCGGCGCGGCCGCGCCACCGTCATGAATGCTGCCCATCGCCTGGTGGGCGTGCAGGAGTTGATCGACCCGTGCCCGCAGTTCGGCGTTGCCGGCGCAGGCCTCATTCAGGAAAGCGGGGCATTGCTCCGGCGCGCGCTCCAAGGCAGCGAGGAAAATCGATCGGGCATGGTCTTCAATCGCGGTCATGGGATCCTCACTGGGGTATCGTCTCTATTAAGTAGTGCGACGCGGCCTGGCAATTTTTCTCACGCGGGAAGGAAAAATACCCAGGCCGCTAGGTGTCCTTCAATAGTTCGCTGCGCAGCCACGCGCGTGCGTAAGCCCAATGCCGATAGGCTGTGGCCGTCGAAACGCCCAGGGCGGCGGCGGCCTGATTCAGACCCAGACCCGCAAAATAGCGAAGCTTGACAAGTTCACCCGCGAGGTGGTCCAGGTCGGCCAGCCGTATGAGCGCGTCGTCCAGGGCAACGAGCTCGTCGGGGGAAACGGAGGTCGCTACGTCGAGTTCCTCGAAATCGACGCGCTGCCAGCCGCCGCCGCGTTTTTCGCGCGCCTTGGCACGAGCGCTTTCGATCAGAATCCGGCGCATGGCCTCGGCGGCCGCGGCGAAGAAATGGCCGCGGCTGTTCCAATGTTGACCTTTCTCCGCGCCCACCAAGCGGAGATACGCCTCGTGAACCAAGGCCGTGGCCTGCAGCGTCTGGCCGGGCTTTTCTTGCGACATTTTTTCCGCGGCCAGTCTCCGAAGCTCGGCATACACGAGCGGCAGCAACTCCGAAGCGGCGTGGGGATCGCCTTGCTCGATGGCCGACAAGATGCGCGTGACCTGGCTCATCGCCGGCTCCCGAATTGGCCTGGTAAAGAGTGTGATGGCTAAGAGTTGCCGCTCAGTATAGCCCCCTGAGGCGAGGGTCGCCAGCGTGCCCTCCAAATGCAAATTTAATTCCGGCAATACCCAGGCTGGCCAGGGGTTGAAAGCGGTGGTAAAGGTCCCTCCGTTCGGGACTCAAGTTTGACCGTGCAATTTTATGATTGATAGCTAGCCTGGAAATGCCGTAAGAGTGTATAATTGGCTTCAGTTGGGTTCGTATCCAGCCGACTGCCCGCATACCAACTATGTTTCGCGGATTGGGAAAGACCTTGGTGTTCTTGCTGGTTTTCACCAGCATGACCATGAATGGCGCTTGGGCCACCTACCGCCCCGTGGGCAAGGCCACTTGCGTCAGGGCCCGCAACTATTCCCTGGAATCTACTACTCGCCAAAAAATCCAAGAACAGCTAAGAGCATCTGCATTGCAATGCAGTCTTGCGGTTATCGGGTTCCGTCCCCTTCTTCTCAAATACAAATCAATCTGGGAAATTGACGGTTGGTTGGTGCCCCGAGAGACTCCCATCACAATCTCCGTGCGCCTCCAGCCGTAAAGAAATAAATTCCTATCCGTTGCGCCTCCAACGCCGTTGTAGCAGTCCGGCTATGTGGTAGTTACCCGGCTTGGAGCGACACGCCTCCGTTGCTTTTTTGAATCTTAGCTTGTTTCGGCCTTCGGATTTGGAATTTCGGATTTCCGTCCTCCCTTATTGAGTTGAAGATTATGTGGATCGTCAAAGCCGCTCTTAAAAATCCCCACGCCGTGGTTGTCTTCGCCCTGATGATCTTGGTGCTCGGAGGCTTAGCCATTTGGAACATCCCGGTGGACATCTTGCCGGTGTTCAAAGCCCCCGCCGTGCAGGTCCTAACTTATTTCCAGGGCATGCCGGCCTCGTCGATCGAAAAAACCATTACTAATCGGATCGAGCGCTGGGTCAACCAGTCGCCGGGCGTTCGCAGGGTTGAATCCAAGTCCGTGCCCGGAGTGAGCGTCGTGCGCCTCTATTTTCGCGATGACATCGACTCCAACGAAGCCTTAACCATGACAAACTCCCTGGCCCTGAGCACGCTGCCGACCTTGCCGCCGAACACGCTGCCGCCGGTGGTGCTGAAATTCGACCCGACGGGGACCATGCCGTTAGGCATCCTGACGGTCAGCAACAAGAGCCTGGATGAAGCCCATATCAAGGATCTGGCTCGGATCGATGTGCGCAACATGTTGGGACAAGTTCGGGGATGCGTGGCCCCGGTGGTCATTGGGGGCAAGGACCGGACCGTCTTAATCTATCTCAAGCCGGATCGCATGCGCGTCCGCAACGTGTCGCCGTTGGACGTCGTGAAAGCGCTGCAGCAAGGCAACTTGATGGTCACGCCGGGCACTGCCTATTTCGGACCCGACCAGGTGCTCCTCGACACGAATGTCATGGTGGAC
>DASZFN010000616.1:0-8967 GCA_035939715.1 Gemmataceae bacterium
GGCTCTGAAGTTTCTTGGCGATCGGCGTGACGGATTTGCGACTCCCCGTATGCCAGCCGCCGCCGTAGGTAAACACGATGGTGGCGAAGCCCTTCTTTTCTGGAAGGTGGAGATCGAGCTTCCGCTGGTCACCGCCTTCGCCATATGCAATATCGACCTCGACCCCCGGCAGCGAAGGCTGCTTATTCGGAGGCTTGGCGTCCTGGCCGGAAGCGGAACCGGCAGGAGCAAGCACCAGCACGACAAACAGGGCAGAGGCCAAACCCAATGCATCCCGACGCCACAATCTCAAGTAGAACCTCCTAGCAAGGACACCCTCCTTGACTCCTTCTTCACGTTGGGTGCCTATGGCCTCGATCCAACTGCTCCTCTCTTCGTCAGATTTATTGTTCTGGGCTTTCGAGGTCTAACGGAGATTATCCTAACGCATTTTGAATTCAACCTTGACTTGCTGTCGTCCCTCGGAATCTTTATTGACCTTCCCAACCAAGAATCCTTCCTGCTGGGAGCGTTTCCTCCACTCGGCTGTAAGCCGGGGGTCATCGTCGAACTGGACTTCCGTTACGAAGCTGCCGGAATCCTTGTCAATCCGTTCAATCTCGACGTGGATGTGAGCGGGCAGGTCGCTGTCCGGATAACCACTAGGCCGGATTGTGCGAAGCTCGAAGCGGCCATCGTCGTCGGTCCTTAAGTAACCGAACAGGCGAGCATGCCTGCGGTCACCCTCCCTGGCGGAAAAGTGCGCCGCCCGGCCGGAATACCAGCCCTTGGCACTTGTCTGATAAACGTACATTACCGCTCGCTTTACCTGCCTGCCTTCAGCGTCAACAACTCGGCCGCTGACGACAAGCGGCTCGCCTGGCTCTTTCGGCGTGACGATGGTCACCTGTGATGACTGAGCCGACTGACGGATCAATTTGCGGAACCGCGGCCATTCATGTAGAGCCAAAAAGGACGGTTCGGTCAAGATGGTTGTAGTTGATTTACCCGATTGCAGCGCGGCCTCTGCCTGGTCGATCAACTTCTGCACGGCCTCTGTCTCTTGGTCGGGTGGTGCAGTGAATCTGGTCTTATCGGACGCAGCGGCGGTTGATTGGCCCTTGGCAGACGGACATTCGCTAATCCAGAATACGAACGCCACGATGATCGCAAGGAGTCCACGGATTGACGCGCATTTGTAAAGCTTCATCGCAATTCTCCGATTCTTTGATCCGGCAACAGCCAGTGGCCTAACTGACAAGCCCACGCCTTCGCCGTCGACCTCTACGCCCAGCTGCGCAGCAAAAAGGGGAGTTTTCTACTTCCTTTCCAATTGCCTCCCGCATTACCGCAATCGTGACGAAATGGCCTCAGATCGGCCAATGCCCGGCTCGTGTCAAATCTCCGTTGTGGCAAGGTCTCCGGACCGTGCCATGCAGTCCGGGCAGTCTTACCGTTTCGCGCTTCCGGCTGGGAGAGCCCCAGCGACACCGTTCCGCTCCAGGCGAACGCATAAGTCGAGGTAACGCTGCCGTTCCTGCCGTCGTGCCGGCGACAAATTCCCCTCGGGGCCGACCTGGCCCGCCCATTTCCGCAGTTCGCGTTGTGCCTCCATACGCTTGCTGGCGTCCCCCGGCCATAGAGCTTGCCGCTTCTGGAGACAGACTTCCGCTTCGTCCAGCCGTCCCAGTTCGCACAACTTGCGTCCCAGCTGGAGATAACGCTGGCCGAGCGCCCGACGGTATTCCGTCTCGGTAGGCGCCAGGATGCACGCTTGGCGCTGTGCCACCAAGGAGTAGCGATAGGCGTCCAGGGCTTCTTGCACCTGGTCCAACTCCCAATGCGCCTTGCCGATCTGCACCCACAATTCACTCAACTTCGCGAAGAGATAGGAATCTTCCGGCGTATCACGGGCCAGTTCCTGCAGAGTGCGATTGGCTTGGTTGAGCAGATGGAGAGCCTCCGCTGTTCCCCCACCCCTTCGCAAGAGCCAACCGATGTCCGTGGAATAGACGGCCAGCCAGAACCGGCCATCGCGGCTAAGGGACGCATTCCGGTAGTAGCGGTCGAGGATGGCTGAGGCTTCCCGAGCAGCCGCCAACTTGGCGACCGGTTGGCCGGACTTGTCCCCCCGGATGTAGATAAACCTTACCCGCAGGAGGTCGAGGAATAGGTCGTATTGTTGAGCGCCGCCCAGCAACTCGGAGCGGTCGGGTGGAGGTGCAAACCAGCTCTGAATGTTTTCCTCGGAATGACCATTCTTTTGCAGGACTTGGGCCAATTCGAGCCCGATCCGGAAAGCATCACACCTGGGACTCGGGTTTGGAAAGGCTCGGGCCAGTTCTTGCCAGAAGCGGAGGGAAGTCGCGAACGTTTGTCGTGCAGGCTCCAGGCGGCCTTGAAGCTCATACGCCGACCCCAAATAGAAATAAGCACGCACCGCCGCGGTGAGATACTCCGGTTGTCGCGCCCCTTCTGGCGCGAACGGCTCAAAAAGGCGCGTAGCCTTCTCAAAGAACGCCAAGGACTCGATTATCTGGCCGTGGTTGAAGTGATGGTTACCCAGACGCGTCAGCACCGAGCCCGACAATGCTTGCAGCTTCTGATCGTTGCCGCGCTTCGCCAGCAACTGGCTGTAGCAGGCTTCAGCTTTGAGGAGCAGGTCCGTCTGTACGGGATTGGCCTCCGGCGCCTCGAGGGATGGCGTTTCGCTGACCACGACAGTATCTTCCAACATCTGAAGAATCATCCCGAGGATGTCCTCGGTCTCTTGCCGGGCGACTTCTTCCTCGCGCAGATTCGCCAGCGCCCTGGCTTCGTTGCCAGCGGATTGGCGCCACAGGTACAGGCTGGAGCCGAGGCCGATCAGCAAGGTCAAGAGCAGCGCGGCCGCGAGTGGTTTGCGGCGAGCCCAGCGCCAGACGCGCCCCACCGGCCCCACCGGCCGGGCCCGGACCGGCTGGCCCAGCAGGAATCGTTCCAGGTCCTCCGCCAACGCCGCCGCGCTCGGATAACGCCGGCGCGGCTCCTTCTGCAGACACTGCAGGCAAACCGTCTCCAGGTCGCGCGGCACGGCAGGGTTGAGGAGGCGCGGCCGGGCCGGCTCGGCTCGCAGCACCTGCTGCAACGTCTGCAGTGGCGATTCGGCCCGGAAAGGCGGGCGGCCGGTGAGCAGCTCGTACAGAATTGCCCCCAGGCCGTACACATCGGTCCGCCGGTCGATGGCCGCAGTCCTCGCCTCGGCCTGCTCCGGGGCCATGTAGCTGGGGGTTCCCAGCACCGCGCCCGCGCCCGTCTCCCCGCTGCTATCCAGCCGCTTGGCCAGGCCGAAGTCGGTGACTTTCGCCGTGCACTGCTCCAGCGTTGTTTCCGGCATCCCTGCCAGGAGCACATTAGAGGGTTTGAGGTCGCGGTGGACAATCCCCTTGCCGTGGGCGTAATCCATGGCTCGGGCCAGCACTTCCAAGAGTGATGCAGCCTGCCGCGCCGTCATGGGAGTACCATCGAGGCGGCGCGCCAGGCTCTGGCCTTCGACGAACTCCAGTGAGAAGAAAGGCTGGCCGCCGGCCTCTCCGACCTCGTAGATCTGGACGATGTTGGGGTGCTGCAAGCACGCCACCGCCTGGGCTTCCCGGACAAAGCGTTTCCGTTCATCCTCCCCGGCGTCACCGGTCCGCATCAATTTGACCGCCACTATCCGGTCGAGGCTTCGCTGCCTGGCCCTGAAGACGACACCCATGCCCCCATGGCCGATTTCTTCCAGCAACTCATAGTCACCAACCAGGGCACCGGTGCGCGGCTCCGATTGGGCCGGGGCGAGCGCCTCTTCGACGATCTGGTCGGCCTGGTGCAGCAGCTGGAGCATGGCGGCGTGCTCGGGAAACTGCCGCAGATACGAGTCCCAATCCGGCGAGTCCCCCAACTCCTCACGCAAGGTGAACTCGTGATACACCAGCTCGGCGGCATGAGCCGGATCATGAGCCAGCGCGGGATACTGCCCTAGCCGTTCGGCCGCCGGCGTCCGCTTGCCCGTCACCCAGTTTCGGCGCTGCTCGGCCAGGGCAGCGTCGAGTAAATCCTCGGGTACGGCGTTGACCTCATCCAGCGGCCGTGACGGCAAAAAACCTCCGAAGTCTCCAAAACTTCGGAAGTTTTCCTTTGGCTTAGAGGGCATGGCTTAACTCCTTATACCCCAGCTCGTTAAGAACTGTGGCGACGGCCCTGTTTAGCCCCATTCGCAGGGCGTCGGGTGTGCCCCCAAGCCGTCCGGCAATCTCGGTCCAGGTGAGACCCTGTGACTTCAGATCGAAGAGCAGGCGCTTTCCCCCGGAAAGCCGAGCCCGGATGGCCTGGGTGAAGTCCTGATCCTCGACTTGCCGGCCGGCGGGAGGCTCGGGACAAATAGGCTCCCAGTCTTCGGGCAGGCTGCCCGCGTGACGGCGTTCCTTTCGCGCCCTGGTTTGGATCTTGTGGTGCACGGCGGCAGCCAGGTAGGCACACAGCCCGGCCGAGGTTTCTACCGGGGGATGCTCCTGAGACATGAAGTCTTTCAGGAGGGATTGGAAGATGTCTGCCGTGTCCGTGACGCGGCGCAGGCGCCCATCGATCAGGCGCAAATGGATGATTCTGCGCAAGAACGGATCGAGATCGCCGAGCAACTTCCCGACTTCTTCCCGGTCGCCGTTTCGGAGCACAGCAAGAAATCTGTCCAATTCTGGAGTGGCCATGTTCGCTTCCCTGTATCTGGTGCGAGTATTAGATAGCGAACTCGCAGACCGCCGGCTCATCCTCCAACGAAGCAGGATGGAAGATTATGGTACCCTCATTGTCTACAGATTCAACGAAAATCGGTTCGAGTATCTCCGTGTCCTCTGATTGTTAAGCCACAGAAGCCCCAAAAACCATTTGGTGCCAGTAGCCGGCCTTGGCATCAATCGTTGGACCACGTAGGAGTCGCCCTATGTCTCGATCGCTATCGCAGTGGTTGCAGGAGTTGCGTTCGCGGACCACGAGAACCCTGTCGCGGCGGCGCAAGACACGAGGCCACGTGCGTCCCCGACTGGGAGTCGAGGAACTCGAAAGTCGGCTCACCCCAACGGCTCTCAGCGTGGGGCCGTTCGACGTTGCCAAGGCTGCAGTCAGCTTTGATGCCACATCGGGCGCGCTCACTCTGCGTGGCGGCGCGGAGGGTTCCTCGGCCCAAGTCGCCATTCTGGGCAACGGAGACGTCGCCTTGACCCTCAACGGGCAGGCATATACCAGCGACCCCGCAGCCCGGTCGTTCGATGCCGCACTCGGGGGCGCCAGCGAGGCGACTCTCCAGCAACTCAGCTTGACCGGGGGCCCGGCTGACTCCTTGACTCTCAAAAACGTGACCACCGACGCCGGTCTCACGATCTTCAGCGATGGCGGCGTCACCCTCGCCGGGACCATCGATGCGACCGGTCGATTGACGGTCACGGCGGGCACTGTGGACGTACAGGGTGCAGTCCACGGCAGCGCACTGGCGCTGACCACGACTGGACTGCTCTCCGTCGAGGCAGGCGGCAGCCTTGTCGCCCGCGCTGGCGGCAACGGCGGTTCGATCACCCTGGCAGCCGAATCCTTCGTGAACGACGGTCAGGTCGATGCCGGCGGAGCACAGGGCGGCAGGGTGGCCGTTACCGCCAAGGACTATTTCAACGCCGGCTTGATCAGCGCCACGGGCATTACCGGATCAGCGGGGCAGGTTCAGATTGATTTCACGGATTCGTACATCGACACGGCCACGGCGACGACCACGGCCAGCAGCGTCCGGAGCACGGGCAGCCAGGTGATCGTCAACGGCGGCAGCAGCGGGCGGCTGTTCAGCAGTGGCCGCTTTGACGCCACGGGTACTTCTGGCGGGTCGATCGATCTTCTGGGGCACGATGTGCTGCTGGTCGCAGCCGTGGTGGATGCCTCGGGCACGTCAGCCGCCGGGCGCGTCCTCATCGGCGGCGACTACCAGGGCGACAATCCCACGATCCCGAATGCGCAAACCGTGGATATCACATCCACCACTACTGTTCGCGCCGATGGGGGCGGCTCGGCCGTAGGGGGCCGGGTGGTTGTCTGGTCGGAGACGAACACGGTTTTCCAGGGTAACGTGTTGGCACAAGGCGGCGGGGCCGGCGGGTTCATCGAAGTGTCGTCGCACGGTCAGCTAACGGACGTGGGGACGGCGGACGCGGGCAAGGGCGGTACCCTGCTGCTGGATCCCAAGTACTTGGTGATTCAGGAGGGGACAGGAGGCACTTTCCCCCAGTTCAACCTCGTGAATCCGGGGTCGGGCGGAGCATTCGGGACGACGATTCTGACGCTGGCCAACGGCAACATCGTCGTGACGGACCCGAAAGTGAATAGCAGCAAGGGGGCCGTTTACCTGTTCGATGGCCGGACCGGCGCGTTGCTCAGCACACTATCGGGATCGACCAGCAACGACCAGATTGGGAGCGGCGGAGTGACCGCGCTCAGCAACGGCAACTTCGTCATCAGCAGCCCTGCCTGGAGCAGTTCCAAGGGGGCGGCGACTTGGGGAAATGGGGCCACCGGAGCGAGCGGCGTCGTCTCTTCTGCCAACAGTCTTGTTGGGAGTACGAGCGGCGATGAAGTGAGCAGTGGCGGAGTGATCGTGCTGACGAACGGCGCCTATGTGGTCCGCAGCCCTCTCTGGAATAGCTTGAAGGGGGCGGCCACGTGGGGGAGCGGCACGGCGGGGGTGAGTGGCGTCCTCTCCTCTGCTAAAAGTCTTGTCGGAACCACGGCCGGCGCTTTTGGCTCCGGTGGAGACCAGGTGAGCAGTGCCGGCGTGGTCGCGCTTACCAATGGCAACTACGTTGTCCGCAGCCCAGCCTGGAACGGCAGCGAAGGGGCGGCCACCTGGGGGAGCGGGACGGGGGGAATCGCCGGGACCATCTCGGCCTCCAACAGCCTCGTGGGCAGCAGCAGTAACGACCGGGTCGGCTCGGGCAAGGTGGCCGCCCTGCCGAACGGTAACTACGTGGTGGCGAGCCCGTTCTGGAACAATTCCCAAGGGGCGGCCACCTGGGGCACCGGGGCCTCCGGAGTCATCGGTGTCCTATCCTCCGCAAATAGCCTCGTCGGCAACACGGGAGGCGGCAACTCTGGGGACCAGGTCGGCAGCGGCGGCGTGACCGTACTCACGAACGGCAACTACGTTGTGTCCAGCCCGGCCTGGAACGACAGAAGGGGTGCCGCGACGTGGGGGAGTGGAGCGACAGGAGTCAGCGGGGTTCTCTCTGCAACGAACAGCCTTCTGGGCAGCGAAGCCGACTTCAACGGCCACGACACAGTGAGTTCGGGCGGCGTGACCGCGCTGACCAACGGCAATTACGTCGTGTCCAGCCCGAATTGGAGCGCGACTTTGGGAGCGGCGACGTGGGGGAATGGCACGACCGGGACCACCGGAACTGTCGCCGCGAGCAACAGCCTCGTCGGTTCCTCGATCCGGGGATTCGTGGGCGACCGGGTGAGCATCGGCGGCGTGACGGCGCTCACGAACGGCAATTATATCGTCAGCAGCCCGTTTTGGTACAACCCGCCGTCGGGCTTTGGGGCGGCGACGTGGGGGAACGGCACGACAGGAATCACCGGGACCATCTCCGCGAGCAACAGCCTCGTTAGCCCTGGAAGCGACGATGTGAGCAGCGGCGGCATCACCGCGCTCACGAACGGTAACTATGTCGTGTGCAGCCCAGGTTGGAACGGAGCTATTGGGGCCGCGACGTGGGGGAACGGTACTACCGGGATCACAGGGACCGTCTCCGCGAGCAATAGCTTCGTTGGCTCCTCGGGACAACAGGTCGGTAGTGGCGGCGCGACGGCCCTGCCAAATGGCGACTACGTGGTCAAAAGCCCAACCTGGAACAACAACCAAGGAGCTGCTACCTGGGTGGACGGTTCCGCCGCGGCCACCGGCACCGTTTCCGCGACGAACAGCCTGGTCGGTTCCTCGGGAGGGACCTCGGGCGACCAGGTGAGTTCGGCTGGGGTGGTCGTGCTCCCCAACGGCAATTATGTCGTCCTCAGCCCGCTCTGGAACAACTCCAGGGGCGCGGCGACCTGGGGCAACGCCACCATGGGAGTCAGCGGAACCCTTTCTTCCTCGAACAGCCTGGTCGGTACCACGGGCGGCAACACGGGGGACCAGGTGGGTTCGGCCGGCGTGACCGTCCTGGCCGACGGGAACTTCGTCGTGAGCAGCCCGAAATGGAACGGGGCCGAGGGTGCTGTGACCTGGATGGACGGCACAACCGGGACCACGCTCGATGGCCAAAACACCTTCGACGCCGGCAACAGCCTCCTGGGCGCCTCGGCCAGCGCCGGGCTCGGCCGCGTGCAACTGGGCGCCATCAACGGCTCCTTCGTCGCCGCCTTCTCGACGGAGGGCAGCGGCCGGGTCACAGTCGGCTTCGTCCCAAGCGGCGGCTCGGGCGGCGGCCAGCTCAGCTATGGCTTCGACCCGACCCAGACCATCACGGAGCCCCCGGACGTGATCGCCGAGACGCTCGCCGCCGGCACCAACGTCGTCCTCCAGGCCAACGATGATATCACTATCAACAGCCCCATCACCGTGATCCCCACGGGCACTCCCGGCAACCTCACGCTCCAGGTCGGCCGCAGCATTCTGCTCAATGCCGGCATCACGACCGCTGGCGGGAACCTGACCCTCATCGCCAACGACACCAAAGCCGACGGCGTCGTCGATAGTCAACGCGATCCGGGTAACGCCGTCATTACCATGATATCCGGCGTCATCCTCAATACCGGCACTGGCGCTCTCTCCGTCGATCTGAAGACTAGCACCGACAAGACGAACAACGGCAAGGGCGTGGTCACCCTGTTGGGACTCACTGCCAGCTTGACGACGCTCTCAAGCTCCAGCACCTTCGGCATCACCATCGACGGCCAGACCCCGGGCGACGGCGTCACTGTGGGAACCTATAC
>DASZFN010000617.1:0-7937 GCA_035939715.1 Gemmataceae bacterium
CGATTCGCGACAAGTGGCCGCCTTCCTTGGCGGCAGGATTATAAGAGACATGGGCTGAGCGTGGATAGACAGAAGTTCGGCTGGCTAATTGGCCCTGTAACATGGCCGACCGTCCGAAACAGGGGATCGTCTCAGGGAGGCGTCCCAGGCAACTCTCTGGTTGGATAGGGGGGCCATATTGGGCCACCGTGGCCCTGTTGGCACAAAGACATAAATACAGTTGCTGCATATGTTTGCGACATTCACAAGGCAACAGGGCCAGGGGGCCAACAGCGTTGAACATCGCGAGAAATGATCAGTGAGTGGCAATTTGCGGCAACTGGGCAAAGAAAATGGTCTTACGCGCGCTATATGAATGAAAGGGAAGATGCAAGAAACAATGACGGCAAGCAACATTGGAGTTCTTCCTTCCTTGATACTTTTGTTTCCCACAAATCGTGGAATGGCGCCCGGAATCGCTCAAGTATTCGGCACCCAGCCCGGCGCGCGGGGATATTTAAGATGGCTTTGCGTTGCAGCGCCGCTAAACCGCTCGTTTCGCGGGAGATGCCGGAATGCCGAATGATGCCAAGCTGGGCCTGGTGGTGGGGGTGGGCGTGGTCATTGCCGTGGCCTTTGTCTTCTTTCGCAAAGAGGCAGGCGCCTCGGTGCAAATGCCCATCGGCTCCACAGCGGCGGCCGTCAATTCGCCCAATGAACCTGCCGCCGATGCAGCGCGCGGCTCCGGGCAACCGGTGAAGGCAAAGTCTTCCGGCCAGACGCTCGGCACGATTTCGCAAACCATTCCCACGGTTCGCCGGCACACCGTGCAGGCAGGCGATTCGCTCATCGGGCTGGCGGAGAAGTACTATGGAGACCGCGACAAGTCGGAGCTGATTTTTCAGGCCAATCGGGAAGTGCTGCAGAATGCCGACGACCTGACACCGGGCACTCGTCTCGTCATTCCCCATGCAGCAGCCCGCGGGCAGGAGTTGCTGTTCCCTTCCGAGGAAACCGGGAAATAAACGACCTGCCAGGGTCAGCCGGGCCGGTGCCAGAAGGGACGCAGGAACGTGACAAACGTCAGGAACATGCCGGCGCCGAGCATTAGCCAGAACAAGGCCAGCACCAGCCATTTTCCAAAAGCCGGCTCCGGATCTTCCGCATCCGCTGGAACCCGGCTGGCAACCACGGGTGGGAAATTGCGCTCGCGTGCTTGTGGATAAACGTCCTGCCGTCGCTTCGCGCCCGGATCGGGCGATGAAGTTAACGACCGGCCCCGCAGTGGATCGACGAGAGGCGCATCGGTTTGCTGCACGCGAAAAATTTTCAACTCGTCACTTGATTCAGCGGGCTGCCCATGCATGCGCCTGTCGAGCGGCAAGTCCGGTCCGGATGCACTCGCAGGACTCTCGGCGCTCTGAGAGGGGCCGAAACCTTGAAGCAGGTGCTCGGCACGCTCGAATGGATGATTGCGGCGCAGGGCGGCGACGTAGTTCTGCACGTCCTGGGTTTGCATGGCCTCGGCGAATGAGCCGAACTCTTTCAGCAGGTGCTGCGGATTGAGTTGCAGTAAGCGCGAACGCAAACGCTCGGCAATTTCAATGCGGCTGGCGCCGAGCGCCGCGTCGGCAGCGAGCACCAGGAAGCGGTCGCGCATCTGGTCTTGGCCTTGCCGTTCATAGCTTTCCGCCAGTTCGCGGTAAGTATGGATGACCTTGTCCGCGGACGCCATGAGGAAAACTCCGGAGCGAGCCGTAAACGCGCTGCCAACGGCCGTGCCGCGTAGAACGGAATTCATTCCGTTCAGCGCGAATCACAGGCCGCTTCCGGCTTGCGCTGAACGGAATGAATTCCGTTCTACGAGACACGCAACACCCAGCAAAATCGTTCTGAGATTGCAGGCCTCCCTAACCTCTACAATACTTCATGGCCAAAGAGTTGGCGACCAGGGCAGGACGTTCATGCAAACCGATTTGTTTGCGCCCCTGACAGGCATCCGCGTGCTCGACGCCTCGCGCGTCCTGGCCGGGCCATTCTGCGGCCAGGTCTTCGGCGACCTGGGCGCAGAAGTCATCAAGGTCGAGCGGCCGGGCCAGGGAGACGAGACCCGAACTTGGGGACCGCCGTTTTCCGGCGACTTGAGCGCCTATTATCTCTCATGCAATCGGAACAAGCGGGCGATCACCCTGGACCTGGCCAGGAAAGAAGGCCTGGAACTGTTTCACGAATTGCTGAGGCGCTGCGATGTGCTTCTCGAAAACTTCAAGGCGTCTAGCGCAGAGAAAATGAGGCTGACACCACAGAAATTACTGGACATAAACCCGCGGCTGATTGTTTGCTCGATTTCTGGCTTCGGCCGCTCGGGTCCCCTCAGCGATCTTCCGGGCTACGATTTCGCCGTTCAGGCTTTGAGCGGGCTGATGAGCATCACCGGGCCGGTCGAAGGACCGCCGTGCAAGGTTGGCGTGGCGGTCACGGACGTGCAAACAGGACTGTATGCCACGATTGCTGTCCTCGCCTGCCTGCAGGCGCGCTCGCGCTCGGGCCATGGCTACGCCATCGACATGGCTCTGCTGGATTGTGCCGTGGCGGCGCAGGTGAACCTGGCCCAGGCTTTTCTCACGAGCGGTTTCGTGCCGCCGCGCCAGGGCAACGCGCATCTGCAGATTGTGCCATACCAGCTCTTTGCCACCGCGGACGGCTGGCTCGTCCTTGCCGTCGGCAACGACGGGCAATGGCAACGCTTCTGCGAAAGCGCCGGCCGTCGGGATCTGGCCGCGGATGAGCGCTTCGCCACCAACACACTGCGGGTGCAGAATCGTCACCTGATCGTGCCGCTGCTCGAGCAAGTGTTGAAAAGCCGGACCACGTGCGAGTGGCAGGGAGCGCTGGAGGCGGCCGAGGTTCCCCATGCCCCGGTTTGGGACTACGCAGCGTTGTTCGCGCAGCCTCAGGCTGGCGCGCGCGCGTTGCGTCTAACGGTGGCCGACCATAAGGGCCGTTCGATTGATCTGCTCGGTTCGCCTTTTCATATCACGGGGACCACCATGCCGGACCCGAAAATGCCCCCTGGGCTGGGTCAGGATACGGAAGATGTGCTTATCAGGGTTCTGGGCTTGGACGGCAAACGACTCGACGAACTCCGTAAGCTCAATGTGATTTAAAGGGGCGCGCTCTTACGCAGAGGGCCGAGGATTGCCAGGTGGCGTGAGCCCCCGGGAAGGTCGTGCGCCTTGTTCAGCCGAGTCCGGTGGTAAGCAGACCCCCGGATTCCCATCGAGGAAGCATATTTTCCCGCGAAGACAATCATCGGCTGGGAGATGCAAGATGATTTTCCCAATAGCCAGGACCACGAAGAACTGGGCTTGGATTATCGGTTTGACTTCGACCACCATACCGTTCGTGTTTCATGCGCGTCTTCTCACTTGCTGTTTGAGAATCAAGACATGGATATTGTCGAGGCGATCAGTAGCGCTTCGGAAGGCGACAAACTGTGGGGCTGGCCGCGCTGGATCCAAGGGGCGGAATACCCGAAGTGCCCAATTTGCAACGTTCGCATGGAGAATGTTTTTCAATTTGATTCTGAAGACAACTTACCGTTCATGTTCGGCGACGTTGGCTGCGGTCCTATTACTCAGTGTCCCCGACACAAGGACGTGTTGACGTTTGCATGGGCATGTTCGTAATTATTCGCTCCGTAGCAGCAATAATCTTCTGCCGCTTTGGGGTTCACGATGAGCACGGCGTTTTTCATCGTCCTGGACAACGAGGATCCCGGGTTCGACACGATGGTAAACGGGAAATTCCTTTCACAAAATTCCGAGCAGCTTGGGAAGATCGCCGCATCTCTCGGCATTCGGAAGCTGGAAGACTACGTCAGCTACGCGCCGGATGAGGCACGGGCGCTGATGGAAGACGTTGGGGTTGATCCCGACCAGATCGAGGAGACCGAAGTGCCGGAGCAACAGTGGTTTGACGCTCAAGAAGGCCTGGACGTTGTTGCAAAGTTGTCTGATCATGTTCGAGCGAAGCCCAGGGCCGTAAAAAATGCCAAAGGCGTGCTTGCGGACCTCCAGGAGTTCAAAGCGGTGCTCGAGAAGGCCAAGGGAATCAAAGCACGCTGGAATTTGCAAGTAGATTTCTGACATGCCGGCGGCAATCAATGCAACCCATCCACGCGATTGAATACGAACTGACAAGCGAGCTGGCGACCCAGATCCAGCGCTGTCTGCTGCGCTGGGAGCTGCGTCGCGGACGGTGGCAGGACCTGCCGGTGTTTGTCGGCGCCTTGGTCTTTACTGTTCTGATCCTGTTGCTCGGACTGCGCGGCTGGATCATGCCCGGATTCGGCGCCGGCCTGTTGTGCGTGGTGGCGCTCGCCGTCGGGGTTGCCCTGTTCCGCCGCCGCTGGGCTACGCACGTAGCCATCGGCACAGCGCTCGTGGCCCTGCACACCCCCAATCGGCGTGTGCGCATTGAGCTCGCTGAGGATCGCCTGCGCATGGAGACCGACTTCTTCCGCGGCGAAGGCGCCTGGACGGAGCTGGACTATGTGGTCGTCTTTGCCGGCTTCTGGGTGCTGCGGCTGTCCAATGGGGGACAGGTTGTCATTCCCAGGCCCCTGGTTTCGCCGGAAGTGGAGGCGTTCATCCGCGCCAAGGCGCTGCAGGTGACGGCGCCTGTTCTCCGGGGTTGAAGACGAGCGATTATGGATCCTCAGCCCGGCGGACTACGCCAACTACCGAAACGTGCGTGCGGCCGCATTGCTGTTTGTTGTACTCGGCAGTGTCCTTATTCTCGGTGGAATTGGCTTGGCGACCGACCAGAAGCCTGAACCGCAACGAGACGTCCCCCCGGCCGCAGCCATTGGGATAGCGATCGTCGGTTTAGCCGGCGTAGTCGGAGGGATTGCCGCGCTTCGTGGCAACAGACGATGGGCCAAATTGGCCTATGTGATGGCAGTGCCGTATTTGCTCGGTTTCCCCATCGGAACCATCTTGAGCTATGTAGTCTTGTCCGGCATGTCCCAGTACCTTGACAGTAAGGAACGCATCAAGCAGGCGACAATAGACCAAGTTGAAGGCGAGCCGAAGCAATAGCCCGGAGCCCGGTAGGGCGGTCACTGTCGCCCCTACCGGGGCTTGAGCAGGATGGTTCTCGACCTGCCACCAGGGGCTCACGCCGCCTGGCTATCTACTGCCGCCCTTTCAGGGCTCGAACAGGCCGTTAATGTTTGAGCTTCTTGTAGCGAATCCGGTGCGGCTGATCTGCTTCCACGCCCAGGCGCTGCTTGCGCTGGGCCTCGTAGGTTTCATAATTGCCCTCGCACCAGACCGTCTTGCTGTCGCTTTCAAAAGCAAGGATGTGCGTGGCGATGCGATCGAGGAACCAGCGATCGTGGCTGATGACCACGGCACAACCGCCGAAGCTGAGAACCGCTTCTTCCAGGGCCCGCAGGGTATCCACATCCAGGTCGTTGGTGGGCTCATCCAGAAGCAGCAAGTTCCCGCCGCTGCGCAACAGCTTGGCCAGGTGCACGCGGTTGCGTTCGCCGCCGGATAGCTCGCCGACCTTGCGCTGCTGGTCGGGGCCCTTGAAGTTGAAACGGGCGACGTAGCCGCGCGCGGCCACGCGGCGCTTGCCCAGCATCAGAAAATCGAGCCCGCCGGTGATCTCTTCGAAGACGGTCTTGCTGTCGTCCAGGGCGTCGCGGTTTTGATCGACATAGGCAGGCAGCACCGTGTCGCCGACGCGCAGGCTGCCGGCATCCGGCTTCTCCTGGCCGACAATCATGCGGAACAGCGTGGTTTTGCCGGCGCCGTTGGGCCCGATGACGCCGACGATGCCACCACGCGGCAAATCGAAATTGAGGTCCTCCATGAGCAGGTTGTCGCCGTAGCCCTTGCGGACATGCTCTGCGCGGACCACCAGGTCGCCCAGGTGCGGGCCCGGAGGAATCTGCAAGACCAGCTCGTCCTCCCGCTCCTCGTATTCCTGGGCGGCCAGCTTCTCGTATTGATTGAGCCGCGCCTTGCTCTTGGCGACGCGGGCACGCGGCGCCATGCGCGCCCATTCGAGCTCGCGTGCCAGCGCCTTGCGGCGGGCGGATTCCTGTTTCTCTTCCTGCTGCAAGCGGTCTTGCTTTTGCTCCAGCCAGGACGAGTAGTTGCCTTTCCAGGGAATGCCGCGGCCATGATCGAGTTCCAGAATCCACTGCGCGACATTGTCCAGGAAGTAGCGATCGTGCGTGACCGCCACCACGGTTCCTGGATACTCCTGCAAGTGCCGTTCGAGCCAGGCCACGGACTCGGCGTCCAGGTGGTTGGTCGGCTCGTCGAGCAGCAGCAGGTCGGGCCGGCGCAGCAGCGTTTTGCACAAGGCCACGCGCCGCCGCTCGCCGCCGGAAAGGGTAGTGGCCTTGGCATCGCCCGGCGGCAGGCGCATGGCGTCCATGGCGATCTCCAGGTGCCGGTCCAGCTCCCAGGCGTTCGCCGCGTCGATGGCGTCCTGGGTTTTGCCGAGGGCGTCCATCACCTTTTCCATCTCATCCGCTTCGAGCGGTTCGGATAGCTTGGCGCTCAAGTCCTCATAGCGCTGCAACAGGGCGCGTGTGGGGGCGACGGCTTCCTCGACGTTGCCTTTCACGTCCTTGGTTTCATCGAGGCGCGGCTCCTGGGGAACGAAGCCGATGCTGATGCCGGCCGCCGGCCGGGCGCTGCCGATGAAATCCTTCTCCGCCAGGGCCATGACGCGCAGTAGCGTGCTCTTGCCTGCGCCGTTGCTGCCGATTACGCCGATTTTGGCGCCTGGGTAAAAGGCCAGCCAGATGTTTTTCAGCACCTCACGCTTCGCGTAAACTTTGCTGAGGTTTTCAATGGTGAATATGTACTGTTCGCCCATGGCGAACCTCCCGTCGTGGAAAAACTACGAACCGTGCTTGCGCGTCACCGAAAGGAACTATCAGGTTAGCGGAGAGCTGCCCGACCGTCAAACCGGGCCCGCAGGCTAATAGACGCCGCTGTGCGCCTCTGCTACACTTCTATCTTACCAATCACACGTCGAATCGCGGGAGTGGGCGCCGTGCCGGTCATTGAAATCCAAAACCTCGTCAAACAGTACGGCAAGGTCGAGGCGCTGAAAGGCGTAAGCCTGGGTGTTGCGCCGGGGGAGATCTTCGGCTTGCTGGGTCAAAACGGCGCGGGCAAAACGACGCTGGTCAAGATCCTGCTCGGCATTACCGGCGGCACTTCCGGTTCGGCTACATTGCTCGACCAGCCCGCCGGCACCGCCGCGGTGCGCAGGCGTGTGGGCTATCTCCCGGAAGACCACCGTTTTCCGGATTACCACAGCGGTTACAGCCTGCTCGAGTTTTATGGCACGCTTCTCGGCGTGCCGCGCAGAGAGCTGCGGCGGCGCATTCCGGAAATGCTGGTGCTCGTCGGTCTCCAGGGAAGACAGCACTACAAGATCCGCACGTACTCCAAAGGCATGAAGCAGCGCGTGGGCATTGCCCAGGCCCTCCTTCATGACCCCGAGGTTATCTTTCTCGACGAACCTACCGACGGCGTCGATCCCGTCGGCCGCAAGGAGATCCGGCGCATCTTGCAGGAGCTGAAAGATCAAGGAAAAACCATCTTCATCAACTCGCACATGCTCGGCGAAGTGGAGCTCGTCTGCGATCGCGTCGGCATTTTGCAGGCGGGCAGAATGATTCGCGAGGGAGACATTGCTACGCTGACAGCGCAGAAGGGGCTTTTCGTCATCGGCCTGGCGGAGGGGCAGCAATTTCCTCGAGACGAAGCGGCCGCTCGCGGCTTTGCGGTGCAGGCCAACGGCGCCTTCTGGGAAGTGGAACTCGCGGACGGCAAGAGCATCGATCCGCTGGTGGACCTGCTGCGCGGCCGGGGGTTGAGCATCCGCCATCTCATGGAAAAACGGCAGACGCTGGAGGACCT
>DASZFN010000618.1:0-16546 GCA_035939715.1 Gemmataceae bacterium
ACAAGCCCGATCTTGTTGCGGTCAGCACGAACTTCAACGACCCCGTCAACGTTCTCCTGAATGCCGGCGACGGCACCTTCCAGGGGGCGCAAGCCTATGACGTCGGTCCCGGCAGCGGCCCCGGTCTACGCTCCGTGGCCATAGCCAGTTTCAACGGAGACAAAACTCCGGATCTTGCAGTGACGAATTTCACTGCAGGCGACGTCTCGATCTTGCTGAACAACGGCAACGGTACCTTCCAGCCACAGCGCCGCTTCAACGCCGCGCCGCAAGATGATGCGCTTGCCGCGGTCGATGTCAACGGCGACACCTTCACCGATCTGGTGGTCCTCCAGCATGACCCCAGCGACAAGGGCGCGACACTGGCGGTGCTCCTCGGCCGCGGCGACGGCACTTTCCGCCCGCCCGAGAAGCTGGTTACGACTTTCACAGAAGGCGCCGGCATCGTCCTGGCAGGCGACCTGAATCACGACGGCCGACAGGACCTGGTCGTCTTCAGTTTCAATTCGCCGGTCATCGACATCTTCTACGGCAACGGCGACGGCACCTTCCAGCCCGTCCAGACGATTCAGGCCGCCGAAAATGTCGCTTCCGCGAAGCTCGTCGACCTGAACGGCGACGGCGTTCCCGACATTATCACGACCGGGACGGTAGACTCCATCATCAGCGTCCTGATCAACAACGGCGACGGCACGTTCCAGGCGCCGCAGACGTTCGCGGTTACGCCGGACAAATCCGGGATCGCCACGGCCATCGCGGACATTGCCGTCGGCGATTTCGGCAGCGGTCATGAGGACGTGGCCGCGATTGTCAAGCCGCGCAACGGCACGGCCTTGCCCCAGCTCGTGGTGCTGCAGGAGCTGCTGGACAAGAACGGTCACTTTGCCGGCTATGGCGCGGCACAGTCCATCGCTGTGGACCCGTTCCTCGGTCCCCTTCTGGCCACCGACCTGGACGGCAGCGGCGCGCTTGACCTCATTGCGGCCGTGCCAGGTGGCGTGATGGTCTTCTACGGCAACCCGCCGGCCTTGACGCCGAACGAGACGCCGCAAACCGCGCGCGACCTGGGCGTCATCACGCATCAGGTTGTGCCGACTCTCTCCATTGTGCCGACCCATGAGAATTCCTTCTTCAAGCTGACCGTGCCCACGGAAGCAGTAGCCAACGCCGGTCCGGAAGTCATCGACTTCTCCGGGCTGTTTCGCTTCGTGAACGACGGCGGGTTAAGCATGGAGGTGACGGACGCGGCGGGCAACGTGCTCGGCTCCGGCGCGCGCTTCCAGGTGATCGCGGCCCAGGGCGAAGTGCTGACGCTGCATGTCTTCGGCGTGGGAACGAGTCCGGGAGCACGCGGAGTCGGCGCCTATACGTTGGACATCGACGTGCTGCCGCAGTTCGTCGGGGTGCAAGCCGAGGCGCTGTTGCCGGGCCAATTCGGCGGCCCCGGCGGTCCAACCACCAGTCTCGTCATTACCTTGCAGGGCGACCGGCTCGATCCCAGGGTGGCGGAAACAGCCGCCAACTATCACGTCTTTTCGCTCGGCCAGGATGGCGTTACCGCACCCGGAGCGGTGCAGGAGATTCCGCTCAATACGACGAGCGGCGTCCAGAGCGTCGTCTATAATCCGGGCGCGAATGTGGACGTGACCACGGGCATCACCTATGCCACGGCGGAGCGCCAGACGATCACCCTGCTGTTTACGCAGCCGTTGCCGGCGGGCAGTTACGCGATCCAGTTCGATCCGGCCATCCAGGCGGCGCCGCTCAGTGATAGCGAATCGGTGCTGCTTGCTCCCGCTGCCAATCTTGCGGGTCATCCTTTGGTTGCGGTTGTCGATGGCAATGTCAGCGCCGGCCCCACGCCGGTGGTGCATGCCTTGGTGCCCGCCTCGGGTGCGCTGGGAAGTTTTGACGGCTTTCCCACGGGCACGCAGTTCTTGACCCAGCTTCATGATGACCTCGGCCGCGTACTCGACAGCGGCCTGAACCAGCTGGGCGATGCCCAGAGCGTGACCACTCAGGTGCTCCAGCAAATCGCGGCGCGCTTTGATCCAAGCCTGGGCACGCCTGGACAGCGGCCGGCGAGCATGCTCGTGCTGTGGCTCGATCCGGTGTCACTCGATCTCGCCGATCCGGCTGGCAAACGCGCCATCTACGATCTGAAAACCAATACCGTCAGCAACCAGCAGAGCCGCACGTTCGTTGAAGTCGGCGGCAACATCGAGGTGTTCGTCCTGGCGGACGTGGTCGGCACCTTCCACCTGAACGTGGCCGACGTGCCGCCCACGGCGCGCGGCGGGGCGCTGGTATTTTCGCAGGCGGGCGATCAGACCTTTGCTTTCACCAACCAATTGCGTGACGGCATCGACAGCTTCATCATCGACATTGCCAAAGAAGTCGTTACAATTCCTGTCCCGCCTGGCGGCATGCCGCCAGTGCCAAAGCCGGGCAATCCGCCGGACACGCCTACTCAACCCAATGCGCAGACTGCAGCGCTCTTGATCGGAATTACCACTGCGCCCATTGTGCCGACCAATTTGCGCGTCGAAGCTAGTACAAATGCCGGCGCGCTGGGGGAGAGCCTGGGATCGATTATCGGCGCCTTGAGCAATGCCGTGGGAGCGGCAGCCGGCAGCGGCGCCGGCGGCAGCGTTGCCACGGTCGAGCAGTTCTTCCGCGATTTCACCAATGGCGTGGGTGATCGGCTGAACATGTTGGCCAACGAGGTAGGCAACAGCGGCCAGTTGCTGGCCGAGAGCGGCCTGCGCGCCGTGCAGGCGCCGGCCCAGGCCATTCTCTCTGCCCTCGAAGCCGTCGGCATGCCGGACATTTCCCTGCCGACTGTGCCGCTCCAGGAGATCGGCAGCGAGATCCTCAGGGCCATTATCCCCAGCGTCAAAGCGGTCGGCGGGGCAGCCCGCAAGATGCCGAACGGACAGAAGATCCAAAACCCGTCCACGGGGACGCAAACGCCCCCGAAGCAACAGACCGTGCCGATGCCCGAAGACGACGAGCTTATGCCCGATGAGGATGAGGTCCCGGCAGCGCCGCCGCTGGATCAAGCTCAGGAGCAAGATGCTTTGTTGGCGACAGCCGTATTGCTGGCCGGCCTCTGCTACGGCTCGAACAGGGACAGCGAGGACGCGGACGATTCAGACAACGATCGCCGCCGCTCGCCCAGGCTGAAGAGATAAGGATCGGCTTCGCCCACCGCGACCGGTCAGGAAGCGCATCCTGTCGAGTTGCGGCGAACCATGCCATTTCAAAATCGTTCCGCTTCATTCCAGGAGTTGCCCCATGTCCATCGATCCCAAGCGCCAGGACCATTCGGCACAGGATGTCGAACCGGAAACCACGGCCGAGTTGACCCCGGACCTGGCGCCGACCGAGATAGAACCTGCCCCTTCTCGACTTTCAATCATGGGCGACACCACGGAAACCGAAACCCTCGCCTCGCCAGCCGATGCGCCCGGAGGCAAGACGTTGGACCCGGAAGAAACGCGCGGCCCTGTAAGCGGCGCGCCGATTACCGGCATGCCGGGCGGCGAGGAAACCACCGCCTACGATCCGCACCTGGCCAAAGCCATGCCCGGAAGCCTGGACGAAACCCAGCCTCAGCTGGAGCACCCCGGCGTCGGCCGCCTGGAAGATACGGAATTTATCATCGGCGCCGGCGGCCGGCCGAGCCGTTACGTTCTCAAGAAGTTCCATGCCAAGGGCGGCATGGGCGAAATCTGGCTAGCGGACGACATCGACGTCGGCCGCTCCGTGGCCCTCAAGCGCATGCGCAGCGGCCGCGAAGGCAACCGGGAAAAGTTTTTCATGGAGGCGCGCATCACCGGCCGGCTGGAACATCCCGGCATCGTGCCGGTGCACGAGCTCGGCGAGGATGAGCAGGGCCGGCCGTTTTACATCATGAAGTTCGTGCACGGCCCCACGCTCAAGGACCGCATCAAGGAGTATCACGACGCCTCCTCAACTTCCGCCACGCCACGTGAGGTGCAGCAGCTACGCCTCCTGGAGAACTTTGTCAGCCTGTGTCAGACGGTCGCCTACGCCCACAGCAAGGGCATCATCCATCGCGACATCAAACCAGACAACGTCATGCTCGGCGAGTACGGCGAGACGCTGGTCCTCGACTGGGGCATTGCCAAGATGCTGGGCCAGGCCGAAGGGCCCGAATACTCCATGTCGAGCGGCTCTTTGACCATCAGCGGCGAGAGCCACGAGACTGAAATGGGCACCATCAAGGGGACTCCCTCGTACTTCGCCCCGGAGATGGCCGCTGGACTGGTCACGGAGATCGACCAGAGGAGTGACGTGTACCTTCTTGGCGCGACGCTCTATCAGATCCTCACCGGCCAGCGGCCGCGCAAGGGCACCAGCCTGCAGCAGATCATCGCCCTGGCGCGCAGCGCAGCGCCCCCTGCGCCGCGCCGGCTCATGCCCGGAATTCCGCGGGCACTCGAGGCAATCTGCCTGAAGGCGATGTCGCGCAACAAGGGCGAACGTTATGCCGATGCTTTGAAGCTGGCCGAGGACGTGCAGCGCTACCTGGCGGGCGAGCCGGTCTCGGCTTACCCGGAGCCGTTGCTGGCCCGCGCCTGGCGCTGGGCCCGCAAACATCGACGGGTTCTGGGCCAGGCGGCGGCGGCGCTGCTCGTCGTCGCCATCGCGGGCTTTGCCTACGCCGAGATCCGCCACGCACAGAAAAAGGCGGAGGCCGCCCGGGTGCAGGCCCAGCGGCTCGAGGAGGAGAAGCTGGCACGCGCACAGGTGGAGGAGTTTCATGGCCTGGCCGACGAAGCGCGCTTCTATCTGGCAAACCTTAGCCCGGTTTCGGAGAACGCGCCTTATTACGATATCGACAAGGCCGAAAAAGCCGGCCGGGCGGCCTTGGCCGTTGCGGACAAGTGGGGTCCGCAGCTCGACGACTTGCCGCTTCCCGATGGCAAGAATCAACTCAAGAAGGAACTGTACGATCTGCTTCTCATGCTGGCCGGCGGCCAAGCCTTGCAAGCCACCGATGCCACGCCGGTCCCCGCCATGAGCTCACTCCTGGATCGTGCGCGCACTCTGGCCGAACCGACGCGCGGCTATTATCGGCTGCGTGCCGCGTCTTACCAGCTCGACGGGAAAACCCAGGAAGCCGCACGAGCCCAGGAGCGCGCCGACGATCCCAAGGTTGAGATGACGGCACTGGATCATTTTCTGCGTGGCGAGGAATACCGCGTTGAGGCAGTCAGTGGCAAATACGCGCCTATGAAGCTTAGGGGTTGGGAGCCCAATCGGGAATTGTATGGCAAGGCCATGGAAGAGTATCGCCTCGCGCTTAAGAGCGAGCCGGATCACTACTGGTCCCACTTTCAGCAGGGCCGGCTCTATGCCGATTTGACCAAGTATGGGGAAGCCGTGGAAGCGTTCAGCTCCTGCATTGCTATCCGGCCGAAGGCAATCTGGGGCTATGCCAGCCGGGGCAACGCTCTGGCCAAGCTCAAGCGCTTTGCCGAGGCCGAAGCCGATCTTGACAAGGTTATCGCCGACCGTTCGGACACGCGGCCCGCGCGCCTGGCGAAGGGATTCGTTTACGCGACCCGATTCCAGGAGGAAAAACATGAAGGCAAAGATGAGGAGGCGCAACGCAATGCAGATAAGGCTTTGGCCGAATTCGAGGCTGCCTTGCAACTGCCGGCTGACAAGCAACTAATCGAGGCCGCCTTTTATCGCGCCATTCTTTACGCCCAGCGCAGAGAGAAAGGCGATCCCGAAAAAGCTATGGCAGATTTCGACCGGGTTGTCAAAGAAAAGCCGAATTTCTATCGGGTCTATCATACGCGGGCGGGGGCGAACTTTGCTGTCGGCAAGAATGAGGAGGGACTCAAAGACCTTACTACCTACGTGACCAAAGGCAAACCGTTTGACGAACAGAATGCAGAAGCCCACGAACAGCGCGGCCGGCTCTTGCGACTTCTCATCCCCGACTTGAAATCGCAGGTGTCTCCGCAGGCGTACGCCGCGCTGTGGGTGCTTGCCGGCAAAGACTTAAAGAAGGCGATTGATCTGGGTGGCAAATCCTTTCAGCTTTACGACGATTTCGGCGCCGTGCTCCAGACCCTGGGCCAGGCGCCGGCCGCAATTGTCCTGTACACCAAGGCGCTGGAGCAGGAACCCGGCAACAGCAAGGCCCTCGCCAAGCGCGGCTGGGCTCAGGCGGGCCAGAAGCAGTACGACAAAGCCCGCGCCGATTTCGCCGCCATCATCAAGGATCATGCCGATCACGCCGAGGCACACGTCGGCCTGGCCTATGTGGCCGCCTGCCAGAACAAGCAAGCCGAGGCCTTTCGCGAGGCCAACCTGGCCTTGCTCCACCGCGAGGGAGACTTTCTTATTTTGCATAACGTCGCCTGCGTCTACGCGGAGTTGTCGGAAGCGGACTCGGGTAACGAGAAGCAATTCCAGGATCTGGCCATGGACCAGCTCCGCCGTGCCGTGGAACTCTGGCGCCGGGAAGTTTCGACCCTGGATGAAATCGCGTTGATCAAGGGAGAGCCTTCCTTCCGCCCATCCATGCGTGCGCGTGCCGATTTCCGCCGCCTGACGCGCCAGGAAGACTAACAAACTTGTCTCATTCGGGCTGGCACACCAGTTTCGACGAACTGCCAAGAGTACGCTCCTCAAGCATGAATTGTGCCGTCAGGCATAACTGCCCCCGACAGCATGGCTCCTTCAAAATCTGCACCGAGAACCTTCGCTCCTGTTAGGTCAGCCCCCCGGAGGTCAGCACCACTGAGCGCTGCTTCCGTCAGGTTTGCACCCCGAAGATTTGCGCCCCGCAGGTCGGCGGCTTGTACATCAGCTAGGGCCAAGTCTGCGTCACTCAGATTTGCATCACGTAGCTCGGCCGCGAACATGCGTGCGTAAGCCAGGTTGGCCTTATGCAGATTTGCACTGGTCAGGTTAACACCCATCAAGCCGAGTCCGAATAAGTCTGCTTCGGAAAGATCGATCCCCATGAGTTTGGCCCCATCAAGGATGCGGGCCAACACCCGTCCCGGTACTGCAAGCACGGCCTTCCTAAAGTCCCTTTCCCCGGCGTTATACCGCCTCAGAAGTTCGTCAGGTTCCATCTGTATTTCACCCGGTCGGGATCACTAAGAGGTATACTTAGCTGACCAAGCACTCTGCCTGATCCACGCGACCCATCCCGCGTTACGGTGCCACGGGCAGCGGTGCCCACGTCATCATCCTTGTCCGATCGCGTGCGGCATACTTCTTCCAGATGGCCGGATCGTAGAGCGCGCGCAGCACGAGTCCGCCGACCACGGGCCGGGCCGTGAAGCCGACGCGCCGGGCGTTGTGCGTCTCGAACCAGTCCGTCATCGGGGAGCGGTCGGGGGTGGCGTTGAGGAAATCGTAAACGGGTGCGACAAGGGCGTCGAAATCATCGCGCTCTCCGGTGAGGCAGGCCGTCCAGAGTGTCCAGTCGATCTTGGTGTAGCGCTTGCGATTGTCGAGCGGCAGCCCGTAGCGCTGCTGCGTCTTCTGGTAAAACGCCATCTCCTTCTTGAGCACGTTGTCCGGGAACAGGCCAAGGCCCAGGATCTTGTCCCAGACGAGGTTGTACTTCTGGCTCCAGGTGTTCGCGCGGTCGAAGGCCAGGCGATAGTGGTCGCCGTCGTCCGCCTCCTTGATCCAGCGCGCGGCCAAGGTGCGGGCGAGTTCCATGAACTCATCGGCCGTCTTGCCATGGCCCCGGAGCTGGCAGAGCTGTGCGTAAGCGCCGAGGGCCACGATGGCCTTGGCGGAGAGGTTGACGTTGTGGGCGAGGTGGCCGGCGAAGTCGTCCGTGCAGAGCTGGTTCTCCGGGTCGAACCCCTTGGCCTTGAGATAGTCGGCCCACTTCTGCACGATCGGCCAGTACTTGCCGGCGAAGTCGGCGTTGCCTTCCACTCTGGCGAGCGCCGCCAGCAGAATCAACATGTTGCCGGTCTCCTCGACCGGCATCTGATTTTGCTCCGTGCGCTCGCCGCCGCCGTAGACCTGGCCGTTGGCCAGCGGGTAGGTGCCGAGATCATGAGGAGCAAAGGGCCATTTCCAGCGCGGCGAGCTGGCATAATCGAGATTCTGGACGAGGATCGCCTTCGCCAGGGTGGGACCGAACAGCAAGAACTGCGGCGCCATGGGATAGATCACATCGACCGTGCCGATGCAGCCGTTCGAGAAGTTCTCCTTGGGGAAAACGAGCGGCGCGCCCGAGGCGTCGGCGGCGATCTTGCAGCCGGCGAAAGCCTGGCGGTAAGCCAGGCCGACGATGCGGGCATACTTCGCCCCGCCCAGGCGGGTCATATCCGCGACCAGGTCTTCATCCAGCGCCTTGCAGCGCTCGAGCAGCCCGTCGTACTCGCGCGCGGAGGCCTTCAATAGATCGGCGGCCTCCCAGCCATGCTTCCGCCAATAGGGACGCAGGTTTTGTTTGAAATACTGAATGGAGTACAAGTCGTCGTAGGCGTAGATCAAGCACCGTGTTACGGGCTGGGCTTCCACTTTGCCGAGATCGAAACTCATGGCGAGCACCGGTGCCTGGCCACCGGGCACGGGCTGCGACGGCGCATCGTCCCCGGCAAGTTGGCCGGATGAGTTAAAGGCAGTGCGCGTGATGTCGGCGGGGGCAATAAGCGCCGCGGGCTTCTGCGACTGGGCGGCCGCGACGTACAGGTAGCCCCAATCGATGCGCAGGTCGTCGCCCCGTTTCTGCAAAACCGGTTGATCCTTGCTCCCCGCGCGGAGAGCGACCAGCCCGTCGATGGGCTCACGGGACCAGACGACCTGCTGCTTCGGCGTGTTGACGGCGGGAAGCGTAGAGGAGTCAAAGTAGACAGTGACCTCATGCGCGGCCTGGTCCGTGGAGCGCGCCTCCCAGGTCAGGTAAGTGACGGGTCGGGAGAGGATCAGGAGATCGTCCGGCAGCGCCGGTGTGGTGAAGGTAAGGGTAAGGCGAATGCCGGAGCCGTCGAAGGTATAGACCGTGCGCGTGGGCAACACCTCAACGGAAGTCTGCCTCAAGGCGGGAATATCCTTGGGTTCCGGTCCCATGATGCGCCAGGTCTTGCCGTCGATCCGGACGAGGCTGGTCAAGGGCTGAGCTTTGCCTGTCCAGTGAATCGTGGCGGCATCAGTCAGTTTGTCGGCGGGCGACCAGATGGAGAAATAAGGATCACAGGCAACCAGTGGCACGGCCGGCGGACGAAAGCCCTTGACGGCTTCGTAAGCGGCGAGTGCCTCGGAGCGCTCCGCTGCCGCCTTCCGATTTCTTTCGATAACGGCGTGCTGGACCGCCATGGAGACGGCGACCTCGCGCCGCCAGTAAGCGCCCACATGGCCACCGCCGGACTCACCATAGACGAAGGGAATCTTGTGTTCCCTGAGCAGCTTGCTGAATTCCGCAGCGCTCTTCAGCAGCCGGTCTTCCGTGCCGCAGTCCAGGTAAATATGCGGTAATTTGTCCTGTGGCACCTGGAGAACAAGGTGGAAGGGATCGTAGGCCGCGCACTCGTCGGCATTGGTAAAGATCTTTCCCTTGGGACTCCGCTCCGCCTGGCTGCTAAAGCCCTCGACGCCGATACGCGGATCGGGCGTCGTCGAAGGTGGACGCCTGGGTCGCGGCGGGCTGCCGGATTTGAGGCGCGCGGCGTAATCCCTGGCAAAGGCGATGGCGCCGCTGTGGCTGCCGATGGCACAGAAGAGATCGGGATGCCTGAGCCCGAGCATGAGCCCGCCGTAGCCGCCCATGGACAGCCCATTGATCGCGCGCCCCTCGCGCCGGGCGATGGTCCGGTACGCGGCGTCGACATGGCCGATGAGATCCTTGATGATGAAATCTTCCCAGCGGTTCACCTGGGCCTCGTCGCTTTGAGCCCAGTTCACATACCAGGAATTGCCGGCGTCCGGCATCACGACGATCAGGTCAAACTGCCGCGCATACTCCGGCACACCCATCCGCGCCCAGGCCGTGTAATTGCTCGAATAGCCGTGCAGCAGATAAAGCACCGGATAGCGCGCGCTGCTCTGCGCATACTTGGCGGGCAGGACGATGTTGTATTTCATCTTTCGGCCCACGTTCTTGCCGTCAAACTCGACCGTCTGGACCGGGAGCGGCTCTGCCCGCGCGCTGACGGGACTCAATACCGATAGGGCGAATAGGCAAACGATGCACGACCAACGCATATTCACGACAGGACTCCTCACAGCCAACGACACATGAACCCGCGGAGGCGAACGCTACCAGTGTAACCGTCGAAGATCGCAGAGCAATGGGTTTCAAAAAAGCTGCCGAGCACGGGATAAGGACGTTTGGCGACAGATGCCAGATTTTCACGGAGAGATTCCCGAAGGCGGCCAACATGGCCAACTGCCGGTTGGTCCGCCAAGTGCTTAAGTGTGTTGGCGGGCGGACTACCCGAAGCCCCCGTGACCCTTGGCAAAGTGGCAAACTTGGCATTAATGAATTCGTAACTCTAATCGGCAGTAGATAGTCCGGTTCGAAACATGTTTGCCACGGGTGGCCACCAACTTGGCAAACTGGCAAACAACTCCTCTACTGCAAATGACTGGCACCGTCTCAGCAATTCCCAAGGCAAATCACGAGCCCTTGGCCGGAGGCTCATGATAGAAAATGTCCAGCCCGAGCTTGTTCTGCAGGCGCTCGGCCAGCAATTCGCGCTCCTCCTTGGGCGTGTCCAGGAAGTCGTCGCCAAGCCATTCCTCGACCGTGACTGTCTCGCCGACCAGCCAGCGCGTCACGGCGCGGTTGCGGTTGGCGAATTTCTTGTAATCCGTCAGGCTGACGTGGGAGCTGACGATGGCCTCGGTGATGGTCGGATTGGAGGCGGGATCGTAAATGGTGATGCGGCGGATCGCTTTCCTGGAAACGAAGCCGTCGTAGGTGATGACGCCAATGCGCTGCAGCGAATCCTTCCATTTGGCTTTATGGCGCTCCAGGGTCTTGCGGTAGGCTTCCAATCGTTTATGCTGTTCCTTGGCGTTCTTGGCCTTTTGCCGCGAGGCTTGCTCCAGGTACCACTCGCACGGCAGGAAATTCGTGGGATCGAGAATCGACAGATCGATCTCCAGGACGCCGAAACGGTCGTTGTCGTTGGTGCTGGCGTAGAAGGCGAACACGCCGGGATAAACGTCCGTGAGGTAGACAGGCTTGTTGTTGGGATTCAGGCCGGTCCTTGGGGCGAGCTTGGCGATGCGTTCGGAAGTTCCGCAATAAAGAGTATGAAGGTGATTGCTGCTCTTGGCCATCGTCTACCGCCCTTGTCCTCAAAAGCCGACCTATTTCCTCTCAGTTTACGGCAAATAAAATGGATTTTCAATGAGCCCTCCTTCCTTCTGCTAGAGGCAAAACCATGATGAGCAAGCGGTTGAGTGGCGTGAAAGCCTGCCTGGCGGTATGCGGCCTGCTGGCATGCGCGGCGGCATGTCTGGGCGAGTCCTGGCCGCGCTTTCGCGGGCCGAATGGTGCGGGAATTTCCGGCGACCGGGACGTGCCTGTCCAGTGGACGAACAAGGACGGGGTGCTCTGGCGGACGGAGCTTGCCGGCATCGGCAATTCATCCCCGATCGTTTGGGGCAACCGCATTTTCCTGGAGTCCGCCAGCGCGGACGGCAAGGAACGCCTGCTTCTTTGCCTGAATACCGCGGACGGCAAGGCCGTCTGGTCCCGCTCTGTTCACGGTGTGCGGGCGAACATGCACAACAAGAACTCATACGCTTCCTCCACGCCCGCGACCGACGGCCAACGCGTTTACGCCGTTTTCTGGGACGGCAGCGACATCTTGGTCTACGCGTACGACTTCGACGGCAATCTACTGTGGAAACACGGGCTGGGCGAGTTCCGGAGCCAGCACGGCGTCGGGGCCTCGCCCCTGGTTTACCGCGACAAAGTCTATCTGATGAACGATCAGGACGGAGCTGCGGAGATTGTGGCCTTGAATGCCAGGACGGGAGAAGAGGTCTGGAAGGTTGCCCGCCCGCCTTTTCGCGCCTGCTACTCCACGCCGTTCCTGCTCGAGAAGGATGGCAAGGAAGCGGAATTGATTGTCGCCAGCACGGCCGGGATCAGCAGCTATCGACCGGACACCGGGGCGGCGAACTGGAATTATGACTGGACCTTTGACGGCATGCCGCTGCGCACGGTGGCCTCGGCGGTTGCCTCGCCCGGATTCATCTTTGCCAACAGCGGCGACGGCAGCGGCGCCCGCCACACCATCGCCATCAAACTGGAAGACGGCAGTGCCGGTCCTAAACCGAACCTGGCCTGGCAGGAGAAGAAGGCCTTTCCTTATGTGCCGTGCATACTCGCTTACGGCGACCATCTCTATTACGTCAACGACAAGGGCATGGCAAGCTGCCATGTGGCGGCGACCGGCGAGGAAATCTGGAACGAGCGCCTGGGTGGGGATGTAAGCGCCTCGCCCATCCTGATCGACGGCAAGATCTACGCGGTAAACGAAACGGGAACTGTGTACGTGTTTGCCGCCGCGCCAACCTTCAAGCTGCTGGCCAGGAACAAGCTGGGAGACAAGGAAAAGGTGCTGGCGACTCCGGCCGTCGCCGATAATCGTCTGTACATTCGCGGGGCCAGATCGCTTTATTGCATCGGCAAGGCGCAGGAAAAGCAGGCTGGCGGCCGATAAAGCGGCACGAAAATAAGTGTCGCCTTTCGCTCCGCGAAAGGACGTTCTTTCGCGGAGCGAAAGACGACTATTCCGGCAAGTCCACGGGCCGCGCCTCGCGCACGGAGACTGCCGCGGCGTGACAGATGGCAAGCGTGCCCAGCGAGTCGGGATAACTCGCTACAACCAGCCCTGGATCTTGCCCGGCGACGGCTTTTAGAAACGCTTCGACCTGGGCTTCGACGGGATTATTCAGCCCGCGCAGGATCGTGATCCGGTCGCGCTCGGCGAGACGGAGGCTGGCCAGTTTCTCGCTAAAAGTCAGGGTCCAGCCCTCCCCCGCGAGTTCAAGTTCAAAGCGCGGCTCGGCCCGCGCAAAGCTGGCACAAGTCATCACGCCGATGCTTCCGGAGGCAAATTCAACTTGCAGCACGAACGCGGCAGCCGCGTCCGCGGGGCCGGCGCGCAAGGCCCTGACGCGTTTCGCGTCGCCGCAGAAGAAACGCATGATGTCCACGAACCGGCATGCGTCCAGCCACAGAAGCCGTTCGGGCGCCGGGTCATCCTCCGGCTGGACCAACCACCAGCCCTGCACAATCGGTACGGGATTGCCGCCGAGGTAGTCGCGGGCATCCTTGAGCACGTCCGCATAACGTGCCGTGAAGCCGACGGCGCTTACCAGTCTGTTGGCCTTCACGGCGGCTGCGAAAGACGCCGCCTGCGCGAAATCGGCGGCGCCCGGCGGTTCGATGAAAAACGGTATCCTGCCCGCAATGGCCTGTGCAATGACATTCTCTTGAAGTTGTGGCGGCACGCAGATCCAGAGCGCTTCCGGCGGGCACTCCTGCAGCAAGCTCTGGGAATCCGGAAACACCCGCGCTTGCCAGCCGGCCGCGATCTGTTCGGCCGCGCGCCGGTCAGCATCGCAAATGGCCGTTAGTTTCACCTCGGGCCGCCGCCCCAGTGCCGCCAGGTAAGGTTGGGCCGCAGGTCCGGCGCCGACAAAGGCCACGCTGAGGGTCATCGGGTCATTCCATGAGTAAAATCCGCAAGCAGTGCTTCAGCCAGCAGAAGCATCTTACTGAAAGGTTGCCCTTCCAGAAGTGTGGCAAAGTCAAGAACCACGTTGTCGCCGACGCACGAGAGCCTTCCCATCTCCGTCCACTCCGGATTGCTGAAGGTTTGCAGTCCCCAAAACTTACTTTCCACTGGGCTCGCCCCGGTGCTGAGAACGAAGGGACTCCGGAAGCGATCATAGGCCACCAGCACCTTGGCAGCCGAATTACTTGCCGCTCGCAGAGGCGGCTGGTACGTGCCTTCCCGGTCGGTCTGCACGCTTCCGACGGGATGCTCGTCTGCGTCCCGAACCTGCCAGGTGCTTTGCGCCAGGGTCCAGGCTCTTTCGTCACTTTTATGCCTGCTCCAGAATTTCCAGCGGCGCATGCCATGCATGGTGAAAAGCAGGGAATCGTCCTCGGTTTCATGAACGGCCACGGTCATGGCGGCTGTCAGCAGCCGACCCAGCAGTCCCCGGGATTCCGTGGCGTTCCAGCGCGCCTGCCCTAGACGGGAACCACTGGCCGCGTCGATGATTTCCCGCCTTTGCCGAACACCTTCCGGCCCCCCCGAATCTGAAGGCGAAGCAACAACGGTTGACCACGGAAGTAAAAGCAGGCTTTTATGCTCAAGCATCTCTGCAGGCCAAAAAATTCATGCGTCCGGGAACCAGCCGTTCCGCAGTCAATATTAGCGATCTGTCGTGATTCTTGCGCCGGCGTAATTCTTCCGACCGTGCTCGGGGGCTTTTTGACAGTCCGGTTTTCTTGACGTAAGGTTTCGACAAGCAGCTAACGGCTTCTCGCGGCGTTCATACTCCCTGCCGCCAGCCCCCTTGACGAGTATCCCCTCACCGCTCGTTTTCGTGCTCCCCTTTCGATGCGACGCCTTTTATTCATCTACCGTCGAGCTTCTCGGTAGCTCTTCGGCGCGTGGCTCCATCCCGGAGCGGCATCCTCCACCGAGACAGAGGCTCTTGCTCGCATTATGCGTGGTGAGGCCTCTGTTTTTTTTCTCCCAGCCACTTTTGCCAGCATCCTCTTCTCCGTTGACCGCGCGCTTGCCACGCCGTAAATTGGATGGGTCCAGCAGTCCATGGCACCCGAAGCAAACTAGCCGTCCATGCTCACAAAACGGATTATTCCTTGCCTGGACGTGAATTGCGGCCGGGTGGTCAAGGGGATCAACTTTCTCCAGTTGCGCGATGCGGGAGACCCCGTGGAAGTCGCGCGCCGTTACGAAGAGGACGGCGCGGATGAGCTGGTGTTCCTGGACATCAGCGCGAGCCATGAAGGCCGGGACATCATGCTGGACGTGGTGCGACGAGTGTCCGAGGAGATCTTCATGCCCTTCATGGTGGGCGGCGGCATCCGAACCCTGGAGGAGGCGACGCGCCTGATTCAAGCCGGGGCTGAGAAAGTGAGCATAAACTCCGCGGCGGTACGCACGCCGCACTTGATTACGCAGATCGCGCGCAAGTTCGGCCGCAACGCTACGGTCGTCAACATTGACCCGCGGCGCGTGTGGCAGGACGGCCGCGAAATCTGGGAGGTGCATATTAGGGGAGGCCGAGAGCCGACAGGGCTGCAAGCCGTGCCCTGGGCCCGGCAGGTGGAAGAGCTGGGCGCCGGCGAGATTGTCCTGACCTCGATGGATGCGGACGGCACCCGGGCCGGGTATGATTTAGCCATGACGCGGGCCGTCGCCGACGCCGTGCGCATCCCCGTTGTGGCCAGCGGCGGGGCCGGTTCGCCGGAACATCTGTTCCAGGCGCTGACCGTGGGAGGCGCCGCGGCGGCGCTTGCGGCCAGTATTTTCCATTACAATGAGTATGGCATCCCGGCGACCAAGGCCTACCTGGCCGAGCGGCACGTGCCCGTCCGGTTATGAGGAGTCGAGGAGCCAGAACCTTTCGCAAGGCTGGGCGAAATCGTGCCCTTTGAAAATTTAAATATCGGAGGTTGGAATGGCTGTAGCCGACGTTGAACCCCTTGACCTGGATACCAAGGCCTCGGCGGACGCGCGCCGCGAACCGGAAGTCAACAAACTGTTTCGCATGGTCATGAAGCACGAGGGCTCCGACCTGCACTTGAAGGTCGGCCTACCGCCCATGATGCGGCTCCGCAATGCCATCCGGCAGATGGAGATGAAGGCCATCGGCGCGGAAGAAATGGAGCGGTTGCTCTTTCCCATCATGTCGCAGCGCTCGCGCAAATTGCTGGAAGACACCGGCGGCGCCGACTTCGCGCATATCATCGGCCACAATGAGTGCCGCTTCCGTGTCAACATCTTCCGGCAACGTGGCGATTTGAGCCTGGTGGCGCGGCGGGTCAACACCAAGGTTCCCAACTTCGAGAAACTCGGTTTGCCGCCCAGCATCGAGAAACTCTGCCATTATGACCAGGGCATGATCATCCTGGCCGGCGTCACCGGCAGCGGCAAGAGCACCACGATTGCCTCCATGCTTGATTACATCAACAAGCGCGAGCGCGTGCACATTCTGACCATCGAAGATCCCATCGAATACCTGTTTGCCGACAAGAAGGCGGTCATCAACCAACGCGAAGTGGGCATCGATGTGCTGGACTGGAACATCGCCCTGAAGCATGCCGTCCGAGAAGATCCGGATGTGATCCTGGTCGGCGAAATGCGTGACCGCGACACGTTCGAGGCCGGCATGAACGCCGCCGAGACCGGCCACCTGGTGTTCGGCACCATCCACGCTTCCAGCGCCGCCAGCACTATTAGCCGTATCCTCGACCTGTTCGCCCCCGAAATGCACCACGCCGTTCGGCAGAGCCTGGCCTTTA
>DASZFN010000619.1:0-2097 GCA_035939715.1 Gemmataceae bacterium
TGCTCTCTACCCCGTCTCGCGACGACGCAGTTACCTTCAATTACGGAGCCTGCGACAGGCCCCCGCACGGACTTCCACCGTGCAGACAAAGCGTCCTCACGGACGCA
The DNA here is from genome assembly GCA_035939715.1 of Gemmataceae bacterium. Taxonomy (GTDB): domain Bacteria; phylum Planctomycetota; class Planctomycetia; order Gemmatales; family Gemmataceae; genus DASZFN01. Next base: position 108 of record DASZFN010000619.1, read on the forward strand.
CTCATGGCCGGGCTTGGCCCCGCCATCCCCCGAATTACACCTACCAGCCGCCCATATGTGCGCCAGCGCATCCAATTGGGCTTCGGGCAATAGGGCATGTCCAGCATGTTGCTGTCCCTCACCCCTAGCTTCTTCCTGGCATTCAGCGATCGTTCGATAGCCCGATCGTCCGCAGCCTCCCGCTGCGAATGGTATGCCAGCCCCAATGCCTGCCGGCAGGCGAACACGCTGCCGCCGCTCCATGGCAGATACAGCACTCGCGCACGGCGCCCTGACAGCGGACACGTGAACCACCAGCGCAGCCCGCCGTAATTTGGTTCTGCCGTAAGGCTCGAAGTGCCCGCATGAGTTCGAGCGATTCGGCCGAGTAGCAGCCATGCTTCGTCTTTGCCTGCCGCATCCGTTCCAAGCCTTCCGCGGTCCGCGGCCCGGTGCTCTTCCCGCCATGCATCCTACAGCGGCCGTTTCTCATCGCTGGCGACTTGCACGGGTTCCCGCTCCGGGTCTTCGCTCCGCAGCGGGGGCATGACTGCGCCAGTGGTAACGTCGTGCGCCAGTCCGGCAGGCGATACACGGGGTTGTCCCTCGCTTTTTTCGTCATACCCCACCCCTCCAGGTCGCGCCGTGACGGCGCCGACGATGGCCTGCCCTCCCTCGTTGACCGTGACGTGCTGCACCGTCACTCGCTGCTCGCCGCCCGTCCTGTAGCGTTTCAACGCCTCCAACTGCACTGCGAAGGTGCGCGCCAATTTGTTGAATGCCCGCTCGGCACTGTCCTGTTGCGGGATGTTGTCCACGTGCGCGAGGCGTCGGGCGAAGGTCATGGTAGCCATGTGCACGGCCGCCATCTGCGCGGCGAGCATGCACTCGGCCTCGTCCTTTGGTCCGATTGCCTTGATCGCTGCTAGCATGAAATTGAGGCTTTGCTCATCGGGCTTCTTGCCGTGTGTGCCGGCATTGATCAACTGGCCCATCAGGCCGTTGAAGAAATCGGTATCGGTTGTGCCAAGGGCCTGCATGACAAGCACCTGCCCGAGAGGTGGCTTCGGGTGGTCGGTTGAAATTTGAATGGCACCACCTTGCTCAGAGAGCTTGATCCGCGGCGCAGGCGGCTTCTGCTTCTTGCGGGCGAGGTGCGCCGCCACCGCAGCACGTTCCTCGGGCGTCGGTTGGTACGGCTTGGCCAGATCGGTGTTTGGCTTTGGCGCTGGTATCTTCATCATTCGTCCTGTCCGACTCCAGCCTTCCCGAGCAACATGACCAACGTTTCCAACTCCTCTGCCGAGAGCTTTGTGAAGTCTAGCTGGCGCTTTACCTCGATCGGCCCGCCGTTTGGTCCTGTCAGCTCCATCGCCTTGCGCCTCGGCGCGACATAGGTAGCCAATTCAGCAAACATCCGGGCGCGTAGCACGGTCGGTACCGCGTCGTCCTGGGCGAGCTTCGCCATGCCGGCGATCGGGTCGCAGTCCAGTTGCCGGAGTTGCTCCGCCACATCGGGACAAGCCGGGACGGGTGGGGCGTTCCGCCGTGTATTGGCAGATCCCCATCGGCCGGTCATCCGGATCCACGGTGCTGCGTCGTCATGCGGCTGCTGCCCTCATTACGCACCGCAGCACATGGCGCAGAGCCCCGACCGTCGCAAGGCAAAACACTCTTGGCACGCAGTGGCACGCGTGTCCGAGCATTGCACGCGTAAGCGAGTAAATCTGAGTTAGAAGTACAATGCCGTGGATCGCGTGCCATCGCGTGCCAAGGCTTCATGGCAGCAATCCAACCCCTTGGTAGTAGCGGAGCCGCTTGAGATCCGGCGAGTAAGGCGGGAGGTAGAGCAGGATTGCGCCAGCGGCCTCGATCGCGACCCGGAACTCGGTCCGCCGATGCGCCGGCAGGTTGTCCATGATGACGATCTCGCCGGGACGGAGTGTCGGCACCAGGACCTGATCGACATAGGCGCGGAATGCCTCGCAGTTCATCGGCCCGTCCAGGACCA
>DASZFN010000620.1:0-3334 GCA_035939715.1 Gemmataceae bacterium
AACTATCCGAAAGGGGACTTTGAAGAGTCCTGTCCCCGCTTCGGATGTTTTCTTAACCCTCTTTCCAGGAGTCGCACGATGTTCGACAACTTCTCTCGCAAACTCCAGCTACTCTTCCGGAGCGCCGCGTGCCGGTACGCAGCGGCCCGCCCGCGGCGCGGACATCAGGCCGCCCGCGGCGCTCGGCTCACGGTCGAAGGCTTGGAAGAACGCGCCCTCCTGGACGCGTCCGCCATCGGCTTCATCGAGGCCAACCTGGTCTCGGACATTCCCGGCATGGCCGCCACCACGGATCCCCAGCTGATCAACCCCTGGGGAATTACCGCGAGTGGACAGAGCCCGTTCTGGGTATCGGACAACCAGACCGGTTTCTCCACGCTCTATAACGGCGCCGGCAACAAGCAAGGCCTGGTCGTGACCATCCCGAGTGCGCCGGGGAGCATGTTCGCGCACTCCACGCCGACCGGGACGGTCTTCAACACCGATCCCAACGGGGCCGATTTCGCTGTCACGGCGATGGGGACCACGGCGGCCAGCAAGTTCCTGTTTGCCACCCTGGACGGTACCATTAGCGGGTGGAATGGGACCGGCACCAACGCCATCATCGCCTTTCAAAGCGCCGGCTCGATCTTTACCGGCCTGGCCATCGACACCAGCCAGGCCGCCGGCAACACCCTGCTTTACGCCGCCGATTGGGGCAAGGGCACGGTCGACGTCTTCAACGGCAACTTTCAGCAGGTCGACCAGGGCGCCTTCCAGGACAGTGCCATTCCCAGCGGTTTCCGCCCCTTCAACGTCCAGGACATCAACGGCACGATCTTCGTTACCTATGCCCAGTTCGACCCGGCCAGCGGCGCCGATACCGGCACGGGCGGCTTCGTGGCCGAGTTCACGCGCGACGGCGTCCTGAAGGCCACTCTGAACGGCACCGGCCATCTCAATTCGCCGTGGGGCGTGGCTCAGGCCCCGGCGAGCTTCGGCAACTTTGGCGGCGACGTGCTCATTGGCAACTTCGGCGACGGACACATCAACGCCTTCGATGCCAACGGCAACTTCGTGGACGTCGTGCGCGACGCGGCCGGCAATCCGATCACCATCGGCAACCTCTGGGGCCTGCGCTTCGGCAACGGCGCCGGCAGCGGCGACGCCAACACCCTTTTCTTTACGGCCGGCGTCACCGACGCGCCGGCGACGCTCTTCGGCGCCAGCGACGGCTTGCTCGGCTCACTGCAACCCGAAACGCAGAACCAGCGCTTCGTAAGCCAGGTCTACATGGACCTGCTCAAACGAGGCGTGGATCCGACCGGCCTGAACGCCTGGACCGCCATGCTCAACCAGGGCATGTCGCGCACCCAGGTTGTCCAGGCTATCGAAGGCAGCCTGGAGTTCCGCACCGATCAGGTGACGGCCATCTACCGCCAGTTCTTGCACCGGGCCGTCGATCCCACGGGCATGGCGACCTTCACCAACCTGCTGGCCGCCGGCGACACCGTCGAGCAGGTGGAGGCAATGGTCGTCGGCTCGCAAGAGTACTTCCAGAACCGGGGGGGCGGTACCAACAGTGGCTTCCTGAGCGCCCTTTACCAGGACGGCCTCAACCGCGCCATCGATGCGACCGGCCAGGCCGCCTTCGGCATGGCCCTGGCCAACGGGGCCACGCGCGGCCAGGTCGCCGCCGCCGTTTTCGGCAGCACCGAGTTTCTCCAGGATACGGTGCAAGGCTTCTACCAGAACCTCCTCAAGCGCGCGGCTGACCCCACCGGGCTCAACGCCTTCGTGAACGAGTTGCAGCATGGCGTGACCGATCAGCAGGTCATCGCCGCCATCGCCGGTTCCACGGAATTCTTCGCTAACGTATAAGGAGAGGCTTCACCACGGACCGCGCCACGGCCATGCAAGGACATCGACCGGCTCTGCGTGGCCGGGGCTGGAGTCTTCGGAAGCCCGTGCTTGACGGTCATTGACGCCCGCTTGGATGTGGGCCCAGAACGAAAGGTTACAAGAAATTTAGAGATGAAGGAACAAGCGCGGGCCTGCGGATGTCGAACCGTTCATGAGGAGCGCCTGCGGGCCTGGAGAATCGCTTGCACCAATTCTTCCGGTGCGTCCGCGGGGGGAGGCGCGTCATCAGCCGTCAACAACGCAGCCTGTTCCAGGGCCATGGTCTTTCGATAGCTGTCGAGATAGGCCACGCACCAGGGGCAGTCGCCCAGATGCTTGTCGAACTCGGCGCGTTCCGCGGGGGGTAAGTTGCCGAACAGATATTCGTGCAGAAATTCGGTGAATTCACGACAGTTCATGCCTGCTCCTCCCTGAAATAGGGATCGAGGAGAGTACGGAGGGCCTGGCGGGCGCGGTGCAAGCGCGTCTTGACCACCCCCTGGCTAAGGCCGAGCAGCTCGGCGGCTTCCTTGGTGTCCAGACCTTCGATGTCGCGCAAGAGCAAGACGGTACGGTAAGATTCCGGCAACCGGGCGATCTGGCGCCTTACCAGCGCCCGCGTCTCCTGGTTCAAGGCGATCGTTTCCGAAGTGGCTTTCCAGGGCGCCGGTGGATCAAGCTGGTGTTCGCCCTCGCCAAAATGGGGCAGCAAGTCCTCGATCGATTGTTCCGGGCAGCGCTGCCGGCTGCGCAGCCGGGCCAGGGCTGCATTCACAACAATACGATGCAGCCAGGTCGCCAGGCGCGCGCGTCCCTCGAAGTGGGCGATCTGCCTGAAAGCCGACAGGAAGGCGTCCTGCACGGCGTCGCGGGCGTCCTCGTCGTTGTTGAGGATACGTTGGGCAACCTGCAGCATGCGCCCGCAGTTGCTGCGCACACACGTTGCAAAAGCATCCTCGTCGCCGGCCCGCAACTGCTCAAGCAGGCTCGCCTCATCCACGACGGCCTCGGGATCACTCGTTCCTGGGGCATCATCCATCATCAAGGAGCCTAACAGACCTGCCAGGCATCCGCAATCGCGTAGCGGTACCGTTTGGAAAAAGCCGCCTTGGCATAAGCCGTCGTTTATGTGAAAGCCGCGCTCTCGCCGTCGGTGACGCCCATGCCCTGAACGTAGCGTAAGTAGACGCTTGAGACATCGGCACGCTTGACAATGCCAATGACATGGGGCGCCGCCGCCTGATCCGTGACGGGCAGGGCGAGCAAGTCGCTCTCGACAAAGAGTTCCAGGGCGTGATCGAGGCGATCATCCGGCCGAAGCGGCGTGACCTCGCCGCGCATCAAGTCCGCGGCGACAACCAGGGACTGCAGATGCGGCGATTGCGCTGCCAGCAGCACTTCCTCCAGGGTCACCACACCCAGCAGATGCCCCTCAACATCCGCCACGGGCAAG
>DASZFN010000621.1:0-17317 GCA_035939715.1 Gemmataceae bacterium
TTTCAATGGTTTGAATGTGTTTCCCGGCCGCGACGCCGATCTGGGTAATGCACGAGCGGCTGGGCTGGCCGTCGATCAGCACGGTGCAGGCGCCGCAGCGGCCCTCGCCGCAGCCGTACTTGCTGCCCGTCAAATCCAGGTCGTGGCGCAGCACCTGGAGCAGACTGCGCTCGGCATCAGCCTGAACCCGGCAGGGCGCGCCATTTACGTGAAGTTCGCTCACGGTGGCCATGCGCTTCTCCTGTGAAATGTGGTTGGTAGTTAGCGTAACATGAGTGGATGATGAAATCATGAGAATAAATTGCCGGGGTGGTTGACATCCCCGGCGTGCCTCTTTACGATCTTTTCAAGCCTGCTTCGGGACCTTGGCCCTCTGCTGCACTCCAAGTGTCCCGCTTCCCTCCAAGGCAGGCGAAGATCGCTGCTTGCAAGATTACGACTCGGGGGTACCACCATGTCGCTCATCGTTGCATGCACAAACTGCGCCAGCAAGCTCAAGGTCAACGATACAGCCATCGGCCGCAAGGTCCGCTGTCCGAAGTGCGGCGACGCCGTGCCGGTTCAGGATCCGCAAGCTGCCCCCACATCGGCCGAGCCTGCCTCGCCAAGGCCGGCCGCGCCAAGGCCCGCCAAACGCGCTAATGATGATGATGAAGAAGCCCCAAGAGTAAGAAAGAAGAGACCGCCAGACCAAGACGCGGAGGCCGACTCCGAAGGCTACGCCCCCGAGGAATCGGATACGCCCTCGGAAGAAGATCGGCCCAGAAAGAAGAAGAAAAAGAAGAAGAAACGCCGCCAGGTGCGCGAAAAAGCCGGCGTGCCGGGTTGGGTTTGGTGGGCGGCCGGCGTCTGCAGCTTGTGCCTGGTTTTCTTGATCGGCGCCATTCTGCTCGTTCAAGCCGGCCACGGACTCCTTGTCCTTGCCTTCGCGATCAACCTACCGATCAGTGCCGTGATCTTGATTGTCGCCATGATTCTCAGCAGCGCCCTGGGTGGGGGCATCTATTTTGGCGAACTCGGAGAAGTCCTTGTTCGATCGTTGGTCTTGCTGCTCATCTTTAACGCTGTTTTGCTCATCCCATTTGTCGGCGGCTGGATAGGGCTCCTGGTTTTGCTGATCGGTTCGATGGTCCTGTTTGACCTGGATGTCTGGGAGGCAAGATTTTTCATCTTCATCAACTGGGCGCTCAACTTCGGAGTGAAATTGCTGCTAATTGGAATTTTGTTGCACGCCATCACGCATGGACGCCAGCATGACGATGCGGATGTCGTCAGCGCGCCACCGCCCGCCGTCTCCAGTGAAGAGCTGAAGATTCTCGATGACATCAAAGCGAAAGGCGGCGATTACGAGTTTGACGACAATGAGGCCAGCCCCACGGTAGCCAGTATTTCGCTCGAAGGCAAAGCGATCAAGGACGCCGATTTGGCCAATCTGAAAATATTCAAAAAGCTCGTCTCGTTGGATCTGCCCTCGACGCAAGTTACAGACGCCGGGCTGGATCATGTGAAGGAACTGACTTCCTTAATCCAGCTCGACCTGTCCGGTACCCTAATTACCGACAAGGGCATGGCGAAGCTAAAAGGATTGAAGCAATTACAGGCTCTCAATATTGGCGGCACAAAGGTTACCAGGAAGGGCATTCAGGATTTGCAAAAGGCACTGCCGGCGTTGCACATCATATCCCAGCAGATGGATCGGCAGAATCAGCGACGAGGTATGCCCAATCGGCCGTTTCCTTGACCTTGCAGCGGATGTTGGAAATTAGAAATTGCGCTAAGCCCCCGCCTGCCGACCGGGGCCTACTTGTCGCAGCCTTTGAACGAGGCCAAGATTGCTCAGCAGAAGCGCCGCCGGTCACTTGTCCTTGTGCACATCAATACTGCCGTTACCCACACGTATTTTGATCGTTGTCGCCGGATCGTCGCCAATCGTGCCTTGCATTTTTGCATGGGAGCGCCGGCGAGACGTCTTGACTTTGAAATCGCTGTCGATTTTCCCGTTCTTGGTCTCGGCGTCGATGCGGAACCGCGCCTCTGCCGGCAAGGTCAGTGTCACTTTGCCATTGTGAGTCTGGAACGAATGATCCCCGTCGCCCAGGGTGCCGCTGAAGGTGACGGTGCCATTACCTGATTGGGCGTCGATGACGGCATGATCCGACTTGATGTCGATCTCGCCGTTGCCGGTGTGGAGCACGAGTTTGCCGGCGCCGCCCACGACGGCAATCTTGCCGTTGCCGCTGGACAGGTCCAATTTCCCGCTGCTTTCTTTCACGTCCACGTTGCCGTTCGAGGTCTTGGCGGTGATGTCGCCCAGCTTCCCGCTGGCCGTGATCTTGCCGTTGCCGCTGCTCAAGTCGAGCACGGTCCCCTCCGGCACTTGCAACGCGATGTTCGCGCCGCGGCTGCCCAGGAAGTTCTTTTGCGTGACCTGCGTCTTGATGCGGATGGCGTCGGCTTCCTGGCTCATATTCGCCTCTATGCCAACCAGGCCGTCTTCGGCCGCTTCCTGAGTGCTGCCGGTTGACCATTTGCCGACCACCGCCTTCACGGCGCCTGCGTCGCCGATCGTGACGGTGACTTCGCCGTTGAAGGTATCGACGACAATGCGGGGCTTCGCCGCGGTCTTGAAAGTCTTGGTGACCTCGTCCTGCGCTTTGAAGCGGTCGCTGAGCCCGGCGAGGCTGCCGCAACCGGCGAGCCCAGCACAGGCGAGCAGCGTGAGTCCCAGGGCGAATAGACGGCTTCGACGAATCATGGCCTGGCTTCCTAAATGAAAACTCTGTCGATGCGTAAGCTTATTCGTCATTCAATCCAAATTCTTGCCCGAAGTTTAGCCGCGACCCGGCAGGGGAGCGCGGCGGCGTAACATGTAGCCCGCGCTCCCCTGCCGGGTCGCGGCTAAACTTCGGGTCATTCTCCCGGATTTCAATGCTTGCATCCGGCTCGCGCGGCCGTTACCATCGCTGATTACCTGGTGTTTATAGCAAAAATGGATTCCTCCTGCACCGTAACTCCTTTTCGAGGCGAGTTCTCATGAATTGGAAAAAGCTGCCTGCCCTGCGCCTGGCGTTCCTCGCGGCGATCTTCGGCCTGCTGGCGGGTTCGCCGGCCACCGCGGCCGAGGTTCGGCTGGCCCGTCATCCGGATTACCACGAAGGCAAGATCGCTTTCAGCTACCTGGGCGACATCTGGGTCGTCAATGACGACGGCAGCAACCCGCGCCGTCTCACCGTCCACCCGGCACGCGACATTCATCCGCACTTCTCACCCGACGGCAGATGGATTGCCTTTTCCTCCAATCGCTACGGCAACTACGACGTCTTCATTATCCCCGCCGACGGTGGCGAGGCCAAACGCTTAACCTATCATAGTGCTGCCGATACCGTGGTCGGCTGGACGCGCGACTCGAAGCGCGTCGTGTTTCAATCGGCGCGCGGGCTGCTCTATCCGGGTATCCCGAATCTGTACCAGGTCTCAACAGAAGGCGGTCTCGAAGAGCCGCTGCGAACCGATTGGGGTTTCTGGGGCTCGTTCTCGCCCGACGGCAAGAAGTTTGCCTTCAACCGCCATCCCATGAGCTGGTCGCGCAAGCACTATCGCGGCAGCTACGCCGCCGACTTGTGGGTGATGGACGGCGCTACCAATACATATCGCAAGCTTGTAGACGCCACGCTGCCCGACGAGCAGAAGCCCAATAACTTCTGGCCCATGTACGGCAACGGCGAAATCTATTTCGTCTCCGACCGTGACGTGACCGCCAAGGCCGGCAGCAAGGAGGTGCTCGCCTCCAAGAACAATATCTGGAAGGTCCCCGAGGAGGGCGGCCAGCCGGTGCAGGTCACCAACCACACCAGCGGCTCTCTGTTCTGGCCGTCCCTGTCCAGCGACGGCAAGACCATCGTCTACGAGGAAAACTTCGGCCTGTGGAAGCTCGATCTCGCCGCGGGCAAGCCGGTCGAAGTGAAGATCGATATTGTTTCAGACGAAAAGGAAAATAATCTCGAAACCCTCACCGTGAGCGGCGAGGCCGACAGTTATTCGCTTTCGCCCTCGGCCAAGCGCGCGGTGGTGTCCACGCACGGCGAGCTGTTCACCATCGCCACCGACCGTGGCGACGTCTTCCGCGTCACGCAGACGCCTGGCGCCCGCGAGCGCTACCCGGTCTGGTCGCCTGACGGCAAGCTGCTTGCCTTTGTTGGCGATCAGGGCGGCCGGGAAGAAGTCTGGGTCTGCGACGAGCGCGGCCGCAATGCCAAGAAGATTTCCGACGGCGACTCGGAAAAGGCCCAGCTCGCGTGGGCCCCCGACTCCAAGGCGCTGCTCTACACCGGCTCCGACAAGAAGCTCTACAAGCACAATGTCGCTGACGGCAAGAACGAGGTCGTTGCCACCGGCGAGGTGATCGGCTTCGGCCAAACCGCCGTCTCCAATCCGCAATGGTCGCCCGACGGCAAGTGGGTTTCCTTTACGAAGGCGGATGCCACGCTTCTTCCCCATGTCTACGTTGTCTCTGCCGCAGGCGGCAAGGAACGCCGCATCACCGGCGACGATAGCTACAGCGAGACGGGCGCGCACTGGACACCCGACGGCAAGCGCATCGTCTATCTCTCCGGCGTGGACACGGAGAATATCGGCCAGCGCGGCGAATCGACGGCACAGCTTGCCTACGTCTCGCTCATGCCGGAGCAAAAGGATCCCACGGATAGGGCCATCGACAGCGAAGAGGAGGCGGTTGCCGCCGAACGCACTACCAGTGGAGGTGGACAGCGCGGCAGAGCCGGCCTGGGCGACGGCAGCGACGGCGCGGGCGGCATGCGCGGCCGCGGGCAAGCGGCTGCCCCCAGGGTCGAAGTGAAGATTGATTTCAACAAGATCGAACGCCGCTCCCGCCAACTCACGCGCATCGCCGACACGATCACCGGTATCGCCATTTCCCCGGACAGCCGGACCTATGCCTTCGTGACCATGGGCACCGAAGGCGGCAGGCGCGTCCAGTCCATCTGGACCATGGGCTCCGAAGGCGACCGCCTGTCGCGCCTGACCCAGGCGGCCCCATCCACGGACAGCGAAGATGCGCCGGCCCGCTTCCGCGGCTTCGGCAGCCGCATGGGCTCCATGCAGTTCACCAAGGACAGCCGCACACTCTATTTCATGCAAGGCAACGGCATCTATGCCATCGGCGTCCCCGCCGGCGGCAGTGGCGGCGATTCTCCCAGCGCGGCAGCCGCGCCCACCGGCCGGCGCGGCGGCAGGGGACTCGCCGCGACAGGTCCCGCGCCAGCCAGCGAGGGGAGCACGGCGCGCCGTATCAACTTCACCGCCCAGGTGGAGATTGACCATCGCGCCGAGCGCAAGCAGGTCTTTGACGAAAGCTGGCGGGTCATGAAACATCGCTTCTACGACGCCGATATGCACGGCGTCGAGTGGAAGAAGATGAAGGAAGTCTACGAGCCGCTGCTTGCGCACGTCGGCGATCAGGAGGAGCTGCATGACGTGGTCAGCATGATGATCGGCGAATTGAACGCCTCGCACACCGGCATCAGCGGCGGCCAGCAGGGCGGGCGTGGCCAGAACGCCCAGACGCGCTATCCCGGTTTTGATTTGCAGCCGGAGGGCGGTTTCTACAAGGTCACGCATGTCTACAAGAACGGTCCGGCGGACAAGGACTATGTGAAGATCAATGTCGGTGATTTTGTCCTGGCCATCGACGATCATGAGCTGAAGGCCGGCGATAACTACTGGAAGTGGTACACCACCGCGCCCGGCTCGCGCCTGGAGTTCACGGTCAATTCCAAGCCGGCCAGGGAAGGCGCCTGGAAGACCAAGGTCACGCCGGTCAGCTTCACGGCGTTCGGCAACTTGCAGTACGAGAAATGGGTCGCCGACCGCCGCGCCATGGTGGACCGGCTTTCCAACGGCCAGATCGGCTATCTGCACATCCGGCAAATGAACGAACCGTCGCTTCGCAAGTTCGAGCGCGACCTGGCCGAGCTGCACAACAAGAAGGGCCTGATCGTCGATCAGCGTTTCAACCCGGGCGGTGGCATCGACCAGGAGCTGCTCCAAATCTTGCAGCAGAAGCAATACCAGTACACGCGCAACCGCGACTCCATCCAGGTCACGCGGCCGCTGCGCGGCTTCTTCGGCCCGGTCGTGGTCATGGAGAATGAGCGCTCGACTTCGGATGCCGAGGTGTTTCCGGACGGCTTCCGCACGCTGAAGCTCGGCAAGGTGGTCGGCGTGACGACGTACGGCGCCGTGATCGGCACCGGCGCCTACCTGCTCATGGACGGCTCGACCATCCGCACGCCGGGCTCCGGCCTCTGGAACGTCAACGGCACCAACCTGGAAAACTACGGCGTGCCGCCGGATGTCTACGTCGACAACACACCGGAGGATTTCCTCAAGGGCCGCGACGCCCAGATCGAGAAGGCGGTGGAGGTCCTGAAGGAGGATCTGAAGAAAAAACTGGCGGCCGCCGGCTCCGCCAGGCGCTAAAACGGGCTTCCTGGGAAGATCGGCCGTAGTCAGAATTCCGATCCTGACCGGATCGGGTCAGGATCGGAATCCTGCAATGAGGCGATCGTTCTTGCGACCGCACATTCGATCGTTGATCCTGGTCGTCTTGTGGGCGGTCGGCGTCACGCTCATCTGGGGGCTCATTCCACCGGTTCCGCGAGATTGGCATCCCCCGGTAGGTGAATACCGTATCTGTGGCTTTATCGGGGACGGCCACACTTTGGTAATGGCGGGACCGCCGCCCACCGAGGACGTCCATGGCATTGGCATGTGGCTGAAAGGACCGATTCGTCTTTGGGATATCGAAACCGGCCGTCTCCTGATGAGCTGCTTCAAAGACACGGATCTTCTTCCGTGGGTACAGGGCCTAGAAAATCACGACTTGATTCTTGTGATGCAGCGTGAAGGCCGGCTGGACGAATATAAGTTTCGCCGCATACTGCTCAACGCTTCGACGGGGAAAGAGGTGGCATCTTTCTCTTGCCACATTCCACGAGCTTCCTTGTTTACCACCAACGCGTGGTGGTGGATCGTTTCAGCCGATGCCCGATGGACCGCCTTTACCAGCTATGAAAATGAAGGCGCGTGCATCAAGGTTCATGACATCGCTTCAGGTCGGCTGATGCATGTACTCCGGGGTTACCAAGGTCCGATCTGTTTTTCTCCCGACGGCCGGCGCCTGGCGGCGACAACCTGGAAGGAGAGGGCGCCCGAGCAGGCGCCACTGTTCATCATCACCATTTGGGATATAGCCACCGGCGAGGCGATTTCCAACCTCGCGCTTCCAGCGCGAAACCGTCTTGATTACGGCCGAATGGAGCTATCCCAGAGAGGGGACTTGTTGTTGGACGGCTGCTGCAATGTTTGGGAAGTTGACACGGGAAAGCTGCGCTTCCACGTGCCCAACGTCCGTCAGTTCAGTCCTTGCCTGACCTTCGCGCCGGACGGGAGTTCCTTGCTGGCAATTGCACAGACCGGCAACGAGAGTTGGTTGGCTCATTACGACCTCCTGACGGGCAGGGAGCATATGGAACGGAGAATTCCACTGTCGATTGGGGGGCCTGAAATAACGCTCGAGAAGCGCACTGGCGACGGACGATTGCTTCTCGTTCACGGCGAACCTCGGGTTCGTCAACCAACACAAGTAGAGCAGTGGCTTGCCAAGGCTCCGATGCTTCAACGATTGGGAGATGACAGAGAATACGATGGCTGTATCTTGTTTGAGACCCAAAGCGGACGCGAAATTATGCGCGCCAACCGAGCAATTGCATGCAGCCCTGATGGACGTTTCCTGTTGAGTTGGCGGAACAACGGCGAAGAATTGGAAATCTGGGATATCCCGCCGCGAAAACCGCTTCGCTGGCTAATCTCCTTGGCCACGTGCTGGACTATCCCCTTCGCTTTGCCCGTTTGGCGGATTGCCCGTCGGCGGCGGAAGCAACTCAAGCCGTAAGTCCTTCGGGAAAAAGTATTAATGGATTGCATTGCGCTGCATCTACTTTCCCCGCCGTCTCCTTCTGAAATCAGGTCAAACGCACGCAACCCGCCGGGCGGTGGGCTACACTTCATACATCGAGCTAGATGTGGGTTCCGACCCTGTCCGCGGCACCGTCTGACGTAGACTCAAAAGTCGGAAATTGTTAAAGAGCTACACCCATGAAAGATGCTCTCTTCCTGCTGGCGGTCGGCTTCCTTGGTGCGGTGATCTGCACGCGCCATCGTCCTGTCCAACGTCAGCCCCGACCCCGCAACCTCCTCAATCATCGGCTTTGGTATCGTAGCCTGAACTAGCACGCGGTTCTCTTAACCGATTGGTCCTATCGCTCCGCGAAGCCAGCCTGCTGTATAGCCATCCATGCATTTCAGGTGCTGCTGCCCGAATCGCTGGGTGCTTGAACCTCTGTCACAAGATAAAGGTCCACCACGCTGAAAGCCTCATCGGATCGGTAGACAATTATCGTGCGGCCGCCGGGCGATTGTGAAACGAAATCGCGATGAGGGACGGTCAATGCGCGGCCATCGGCCAGATGAAGGGTGAACGGACGGAACGGATTCGCTTCGCGCATTCCCCGTAGTTGCTCGGCAGTCATTGGCACCTCCAGGCGTGCGCTTCGCGTGTCTCCAGAACCGGCTCATTTTACCGCAAACTCTTGGAATCACCAGTCTCCGGTGGTGACGCCTGGCAATTTCGTTTGCACGGCCGAGCGTGCCGGCTTATAATGCGGGCGCTTTTTGAGGCACGTCGTCTCGGCACAACTGCCCTTCTCAATGAAGGAGATGCTGCCATGAAGGTGATGCTGGCCATGATGAAACCGCGTAACTGGGAAGGGACCCAGATTCAGGTGGTCCGGTTCCCGTTCGTTATCGGGCGCGAGCCGGGTTGCGATCTGCGCGCCGATAGCCCGTCCATCAGCGCGCGGCATTGCGCCTTGCAGGTCCATGACGACAAGGTGTTCGCGCGTGAATTCCCGGGCAACCCCACCCTGATCAACGATCAACCGTTGCAGGGCGAGCAGGAATTGCACGACCGGGATTGCATCAAGGTGGGACGCCTGAAGTTCGCGATCCGGCTCGAGAGCGAACCGGCGAGTGCGCCGGCGTCCGGGGCCGAGCCCGAGGAAGAAGTGGCAGGCAGCCTGCTCCTGGCCATGGAAGAGGAGGCCGCTGCTTCGGGCGGGGCGCCTAGTGCGAGCGATACGTTGCCTCAGCCTCACGACACGGCACACGGCGGCCAGCCGGGCAAATCAGCCGGCGCCTCCAAGCCGGGCAAGGCCGATACGGTCGATACGGCCGCCGCCGCCCGGAACCTGCTGTCGAAATTCCGCAAGCCGCATAGTCTGACCACTCGGCAGCTGCCTAGCGCCGGCGCGGGTCATTAGCGCGTCTGGGCCGGGAAGAAAAGAGTCTCTCGCAGAATACCCCCGGTAGATTCCAAATGAGCATCTTCGAAGAAAGAAATGCGGTTTTCACGTTGTTAGTCCTTATCAACCAAGGACATGCATCGCTCGCCGAAGATGCTCATCCGAGCTTTTTCAAATGAGCATCTTCGGTGCACAGCTGGGCCGATGGGCAACTTCACTAGCTTAGATTCGACAGCACGCCGTCGCCGCAGAAGTTGGGATTGCCGAACTGCTTGAGCGGATGCCCCATGCCGTGCGCCAGCGCCAGCAGCAGCCGGTTGTGCGGCGCCTTCTTGTACTTGAGTGAGCGGCCCATGCGAAAGTCGAGGCCGTTGCCGACCAGCACAAACGGGATGTTGTCCAGCGTGTGCGAATTGCCCTTGCCCAGCTCGTTGGTCCAGAGCATGAGCGTGTTGTCGAGCAGGCTGCCCTTACCGCCCGGTTCCGGGGTTTCGGCCAGCCGCTTCGCCAGGTAGGCGAGTTGTTCGCAGTACCACTGGTTGATCTTCGTAAGCTTGTCCTGCGCGGCCTTGTCGCTGTCCGGCTTGTGCGAGAGCTCATGCTGGCCCTCGTCGATTCCCAGCCAGCGCATCTTGGCCTGGCCGACGGAATTGGTGAATTGCAGGGTCGCGACGCGGGCAAAATCCGCCACGAAGCTGTTGACCATGAGATCGATCTGCATCTTGCTGATGTGCGGGATGTTGTCGTTTTGCTTCTTCACGCCGGCATCCAGCTTGGGGACTGCATGGCCGATGGCCGGGTCCCTGGTCTCCTTGAGCTCCTGCTCCATCTCGCGCACGAAGGCGGCGTGCTCATCCAGGAGGCGGCGGTCGGCGGCGCTCACCTTTTCGCTGACCTTGCGCAGGTCGGCCTGCAGGTCGTCGAGAATGCTTTTCAGACTTTCCTGGTCTTTCATGCGCCCGTAAAGCTTGGCGAACATCTGGTACGGGTCGTCGATGGGGGCGATGGGCTTGTTGGCGGCGGCGTAGACCATGCGCGTCCAGGTATCGGCACGTTCGGGGACGAGCACGCCGAACTCCAGGGAGCCGAAGCGCGTGCGCGTCGCCGGGCCGGCTTGCAAGAAGTTCTTGATCTCCTGATCGATGGAGATGCCCTTGGCCCAGCCGGCGGGCGTATCGGAGCCGCCCTGGATGTTGCCGGGGAAGAGCTCGGTGCCGGTGAGCAGACAGCCCATGCCGCGCATGTGCGCATCGCCGTCGCCGCGGACCTTGTCACAGACGCCGTGCAGCACCAGGGTGCGCTCACGAAACGCCTCGAGCGGCTTCAGGCTCTCCTTCAGCTTGGTCAGCTTCCCTTCCTCGTCCGGCCAGAACGTAGGCGGCACCACGCCGTCCGGGCTGAACATGATCACCAGCCGTTGCTTGCGCCGCTGTTGATTGGCGAAGCCGAGGCTCGGCAGGTTGAGGATGAACGGCAGCGCCGCGGCGCTGAGGCCCAGGTCGCGCATGAAGTCTCGTCGTGTCCCGAACATTGCCGTTCTCCTGGGTCATTAGTCATTGGTCATTGGCCGCCGGCCAATGACGAATGACTAATGACCAATGACCTCTTGCTTTGCAGTTGCCGTTGCGGCCTCCGTCACAATCTGCACCATCAGTTTACGAATGTTGTAATGATTATCGGCGAAGGACTGCCGCAAGTCTACGAGTTTCCGCGGACCGAAGGCGCGGATGGGTTGCTTGACGAAGTACTGGAAGAGCCGCTGGACGAAGGCTTCCTGCGTCTCCTCATTGCCGGCAAGAAAAGCGGCCAGCTCGCGCACGCCTCCGAAGGTTACGCGTTGGCCGTTGCGCGTGACGTAGGCGCCGGTGGCGTCGATCGGCTTGTCCCGATCCCTGTCCTGAAAACGGCCGACCGCGTCAAAATGCTCGAGCGTGAAGCCGAGCGGGTTGATCATACTATGGCACGACTGGCAGGCTTGCGGCTGCGTTTGCAGCGTGACGCGCTCGCGCGTCGTCAGGCCGGGGTGCAGGTCGGCGGGAAGCGGCACGAAGGCGTCCGGCGGCGGGCGGAGCGGCTGGCCGAGGACATTGCGGGCCAGGAAGACGCCGCGATGGATCGGCGAGCTCGCGGCCGGGTAAGCGAATGTGGCCATCAGGTACGGATGCGACAGCACGCCGGCCCGCTCCTGGGGATTGAGAAACACTTTCTGGAACGGGGCGTCGGCTGGGAGCTTGGCGCCGTAGAATTGCGCCAGCCGGCCGTTCAGATACAGATAGTCGGCCAGCAGGAGCTGACGGAAGTCCGAGGCCTCGCTCCAGAGCACATCTTCCAGAAAGAGGTCGAGCGAGGTGCGCAGGTCGGAGGCCAGGACGGCATCGAACCCCGGATAGCGCTTGGCGTCTTTCACCAGTTCCGGGGCCGGATCGATCTTCAGCCATTGCAGGAAGAAATCGCGCAGCTTCGAGCGCGCCCGCAGATCGCCGAGCATGCGCTCCGCCTGGCGGCTGACCTGGGCGCGTGTGCCTAGCTGGCCGGCCGCAGCAGCTTGTAGGAGCTCCCGGTCGGGAAGCGAATCCCAGAGCCCGAAAGAAAGCCGGCTGGCCACATCGTAACCGTCACGGCCGCCGTCGATCTCACGATAGAGAAACTGCGGCGATTTCAAGACGAACAGGAGAACGCGCTTCACCGTCGTCTCCGGATCGCCGCCGCGCTCGAACTGGCGCTCGATGAACAGCCCCTGCTCGTCCGCAGTGAGCGGCCGGCGGAAGGCGCGCTCGGCGAAGCGCTTGCAAAAATCCCGCACCCGCGCCGGGCGATCGGCGGCATCATCCTTGACATCGCCCAGATCCGCAAGATGTGTGGCCACAAAATCTGCCACCTCAATGGCCGCATCCGTCGTGGCTCGGTCCCAGGCCTTGGAGATGGATGTGCCGCGTTCGTAGCCGACGCTGCGGTCGTCCGGCGGAAAGGCCGTCGTCACGACGAAGACTTGCGGAAAATGGTTCGGCGTCAAGTTGCCCTGCGGAATAGTTTCCGCAGCCCGCTGCGGGAGCTTCCACTCGAGTACGATGGAAGCCTTCACCGCCTTGGGCTTTTTCTTTTTGTCCTTGGAGTCATCCACGCCTTGCTTGGCCTTGGAGAATTCCAGGCGCAGCGGATAGACGCGGCCGCCCAGCAGAAAGAGGGCGGCGCGGTACTCGGTGTCGCTGCCCGATTTGACCCACGCATCGATCAGCGGCCGCTTGCTGTCATTGAGCCAGAGCCGGGCCGCATGTTCGGTGCGCACGATGAATTCATAGTCTCCCGTCTCGGGCGCCAGCACGGCCCCTTGCCAGCGAATCGAAAATTGATTGGCGTCAAACTTCAGATCCGGCCCGGCTTCGCCGAAGTCGAATTTCACCGCCGCATCGATGCGGTCGAGAGCGCGGTCGTCGTCGCGGAAGCGGCGCGACTTGAAGTATTCGCCGTGCAACCCGTGCTGGTTCTCCCAGCGGCCGGGGCTGCGAAAGCTGCCGACGAGGTCGGCCACTGCGTTGCGGTACTGGCGCACGGTGAGGCGCGCCAGCTCCAGCCGCGGCGCGCTGTCGCGCTCACGCGCCCCCTTGGAGTAGAAGGCCTCGTAAATGTAGGCGGCAACCTTGTCGGCATCCGGCCCCTTGCACTTGTCGGGCGAATCCTTGGGCATGGTGCGTGCGATGAAGCGCGCGAGTTGGGCCACCGATTTTTTGCCGGCGAGTGGCTGCGGATAATTCTCCTCCGTGCCCTCGCCTTTTTGTCCGTGACACACGGCGCAGCGCTGGCGATAGATTTGCTCTCCAGTGCGTTCCTCAGCGGCCGCAGCAGACAGAGGCAGCGCGGCCACGAGCCAAACTGCTGCCCAGCTCGGGCGACAGCGTGGGCCCAACCGCTTTGTTAGAAAAACATGCATGGCAGAAAGCAGTGCTTGTTGCAGGCCAAGGCGGGTCATTCGGCACGTGCCGCAGCCCGGGTATGGAGAGAAGCACATGGGCGGTGGCCAGGCCAGGTCATCTGCTGTTAGTGTGCAGACTAACCCGAGGGGTGTCAAGAAGAACGCGTCGATATCCCGCCGCGATTTAGCCGTCGTTTAGCCGCGACCCGGCAGGGGAGCGCGGGCCGTTCGTGTCGCAAAACGGCCATTCCTCCCGCCAGGACTTCCGGGATTGTAGAGCCAGCAGCCCCTTTTGCAGGCGGGCCGTCACGTCCGGTCGGCCGTCGCTGGTGTAGTGCTCGATGGCCCAGCGCTGCTGCTGGAGCGCCTCATCAAAACGGCCGTTTTCCGCGAGGCTGTAAGCCAGGGTTTCGGCTCGGATGGGTGCTGGGCCTTCGGCACAAAGCTCCTGCATGAGCTTCAGACCCCGCGCGCCGTCGCGCACGTTGCGGTCCGGACACGTGACCAGAAGCCGGGCCAGGTTGTGACGGAGTTGTTCCTGGCCGGGGAATGTATGGACAGCGTCTTCCAGCACCTTTCGCGCCTCCACATGGCGGCCCAACGCCGCGGACATCACGCCCTGGCCCAGGCGCGCCCAGGGTTGACCCGCGTCGCGGCGGGCCGCCTCGGCGTAGGCGGCGTAAGCTTCCGGGTAGCAGTGCTCGCGGGCGTACACGTCGGCGAGCATCTGCAAGGCGCCCAGCGATTCGGGGTTGGCTTTCCTCCAGGCCAGCGCCTCCGCAATCGCCCGCGCGCGGTAGGCGGGCATGGCGGCATAAGCCATGTAAAGTCCCCAGCGCGCCTTTTCCATAGCCTGGTTTCGCTTGAGGACCTGTTCGAGCTGCTGGCGTGCCTGGTCGTACTGCCCCAGGTTCAGGAGAGCCAGTCCATATTGCGTACGCGCCTCGGCATTGCCGGGATCCGCCTGGAGCGCGCGCAAGAAAAAGGGGACGGCCAGACCAAAGCGGCCCGCTTGACTTTGCACGGCGCCGAGGCGGACCTGACGAACAGCACTCAGATTGAGCTCGTCAACCGCCGCACGCATGGGATCGTCGCGGAGCACGCGCTGATCGGTGGCGCTGGCTTCCAGGCCACGACTGACCTGGGCTGCCTTGTCCAGCTCGCCGCGCTGCCGGTGCACTGCGGCCAGGAGAAAGCGCACGCCCGGATTGCCCGGCTCCAACAACTGGGCGCGTTGAAGCAAGTCCAGGGCCTTGTCGTTCTCTCCCATCTGCGACGCCAGTTGGCCCATCCTGGCCAGGGCGAACAGGCACTTTGGTTGCCACTGCAAGGCATCTTGCAAAACGCGCCTGGCGTCGGCGGGCCGGTTCACCCGGCTGAGCGAATCGCCCAGGAAACAGAGGGCCGCCACGCGCTCCGCCGATTGGGCGCGCAAATCCGTTGCCATGGCCTCCAGCGAACGAGCCATCGCCGCGATGGCCGGCTCTACCTGTCCCGCTTGCTCGTGGGACTCAGCCAGGCAGTACCACCACTCAAACTCATGGGGATCGAGAATGGTCGCATCGCGCAAACAAGCGATGGCCGGCACGGGGAAGTCGTAGGCCAAATAAGCCTTGCCGAGCTCCCCGTAGGCCCGCGCCCGGTGGCCGGCAGGCGCCTCGGCGTTGAAGGCAATGCGTTCGGCGCGCTTGCGCAGCGCCTCCAGATGCTGACGCGCGATCGGCTCCAGCGGGTCGAGCCGAGGATGCTCGATCGGCAACAGCTCGGGCACGGCTGCCTTGACCGGCCGGCTCTGCCAGCCACGTACGAAGACAAAGACGCAGAGCATCAGCCCGGCCAGCAAGACCAAGCCGGCGGCACGTGAAGCTATCAGCTTGTCAAACCACTTGAGCATGCGGGACCTACCCGATCTACCTTGCCAGGCGCGTTCCTGTGCCGCGCGCCAGCTCATGGTAGCAGTCCGCCGCCAGCCCCGTCCATTCCTCCATGGTGCCGTCGGGCCATTGTACGCGAAGGAGCGATATCTCCGTGGAGTCGCCCAGTCCGAAGAGCAGGCGCGGATCGCTGGCGGAGCAGTAGCTGCCGTCGGTGGCGCAGCGCCGCCGCAGCGCTGCCTGTCCGGGCCGTTCCAGCGTCGCGACGCCACCCAGGACATCGTGGCGCCGGCCTGCCGGACCATCCACCAGGCGCAAGCCCAGCCAATGTTTATCCTGACCGACCTGGTTCAGCAGCAGCCGTACCGGCCCGTTGTTATTGGCGACGACAATGTCGATATCGCCGTCGTTGTCCAGGTCGCCGAAGGCGGCGCCGCGGCCAACGTCCTCGACGGTCAGCGCCTGACCCTGGCAAATCTCACGAAAGCGCAGAGGGCCGCCGCCCAGGTTATGGAAAAGCTGGCAGCGCTGCCGCAAGGGAAGAGCGACGCCTGCCCGCGCTTGCTCTTCGTTGAGGCGGACTTCGCCATTGGCGCAAAAAATGTCGAGAAGGCCGTCGTTGTCATAATCCAGGGCGCCGGTGCCGAAGCCTGTAAAGGGACGCGTGGGGGCATCGAGGTCGCAACGGGCGGTTTCGTCGGCGAAGTTTCCCTTGCCCAAGTTGCGGTACAAGGTAGCGCGCTCGTTTTTCAGGTGGGTGATAAACAAATCGTCCCGGCCGCCGAGGCTGAAGTCGGCCGCAATGACACCCATGTTGGCTTCGGGCTCGCCGCTGCCATTGAGAGCGCAGCCGCGCAGCAGGGCTTCTTCCCGAAAGGTGCCGTTGCGCTGATTTATCCACAGATGATTGGCCATGCCGTCATTGGCGACGAACAGGTCGGGCCAGCCGTCGCCATCCAGGTCCGCACAGACGACTCCAAGGGCGGCGCCGGCCTTGCCCTGGATGCCGGACGACAGGGACACGTCCTGAAACCGGCCGTTGCCGAGGTTGCGAAACAGCCGTGATCGCGCCGGCGGAAACGTCCTGGGGCCGCAATAGTCTTTCCTGCCGGCGATGCTGTGGCACACCTGGTGCTTGTGGAAGTCCCACTCCAGGTACTGGCAGACGAACAGGTCCAGCAAGCCGTCGCGATCGAAATCGACCCAGGCGGCGCTGGTGCTCCAGCCGCCACAGCCGACGCCGGCGGCATCGGTGACATCCGTGAAGGTGCCGTTGCCGTTGTTGCGCAGCAGGCGATTTCGGCCGAAGCAGGTGATATATAGGTCTACCCAGCCGTCGTTGTCGAAGTCAGCCGCGGCCACGCCCATGGCGTAATCCGCGAAATCGAGCCCGGCGGCTGCCGTCACGTCCGTGAAGCGAAGCATGCGCCTGCCGTCCGGCAGAATTTCGACATCGTTGCGATACAGACGATGCCGCGGCCCCGTAGCGGCGTTCGGTCTCTCCTGGGGACCAAACGGCCCGCCCTGGACGAGGAACACGTCCAGCTTGCCGTCGTTGTTGTAATCAAACAGGGCAACACCTCCGCCCACCATTTCCGGCATGTAGTATTGTCCCGACATGCCGTTGACATGATGGAAGACGAGTCCGGTTTCCTCGGCGGCATCGCGAAAGGGCGGCGTGGCCTCTGTACCCGCAGGGCCGGGAGCGGGCGTTCGTCCGCAGCCAGGCAGCACGAGGCAGGGCAAGCACCAGGCCACCCATACCAGAACGCCGGCACAGATGAGCAAGATCCTCCGAAGGAGCGAGCCCGGCGCCATGGAGCTATCGATCTTGAATCGCTGAAGCCTAAAACTGGCTGGCATGCTTTCCGCTTCACTGGTGTTTGAGGCGCGGGTCCACGGCGGCGGCAGCGCGGAGGCAATCGAACGGGCGATCGAGAAACTCCGCAAGCTGCTGTGCCGTCCGCGCGGGATTGTCCAGAACTTCTTCAAAGGCGCAGGGAAGCACCGCCACATGGTCCTGTTCCCCCATCCAGGCGCTGGCTTCGCGAAGCCAATGCCGGTAGGTCGCCTGGAGCGAGGGATCGTCCAGCTCGGCTCCTGCGCGGCGGCGGTGCACCAGCATCGCACGCTGAGAGGCAATCGTCGCGGCC
>DASZFN010000622.1:0-3166 GCA_035939715.1 Gemmataceae bacterium
TTCAACGATGGCGCGAAGGATGTCCAGGTCGTCGCCGGCTGCAAGCGACGGGGTATGCACAAGAGCCGGCCGGCTTGCCTTGCGGAAGGACGGATTGGCGGGCCGAGGGAGGGACAGTTCCTTGGTCATCAGATATCTCTCCAAAACTCGGCCATACCCCCCATGATTATTATATGGCAACAGGATTATTGTATGGGAACAGGAAAGGCGCCGGCGGCTACACTGGCCGGCGACGTGCGGCTGTAATCTTGTCCCTTCTCGTCGGAGAATCAGCCGCGGTGCGACTGTGTTCCCTACCTAGATAGCAACGGACCGGCACGCCACAGGCGGGCGCCAACGGGAATGGCCGGACGGGCACGCCGCCTTGTTTGTGTCTTGGTCGCTTGCGGCGGCGATTCCTGGCAAGGTTTTCACGTCGGCACCAACTCCGCTGTGCCGCTGTTTCAGGTGACCGCAGCCGGAGCCGTCTGACTGGGCCAAGGTGGCCATTGAGTTTGCCAGTTTGCCAGCGGCTGAGGCGGGTCACCTGCATTGACCGCACCATGACGGCCACACGCTGGCCATGTTGGGACCAGCATGGCCGGGCGAGGATACGCACGCGCGAAGAGTCGCTCCGCCACACTTTGCGAGCGTGTCGCCCGCTTCGTCATGGCACTCACCGGGACAAATTCTCATTAATCCGTCCGCCAAATCACCTGGCGGTCTGTGGCGGTCTTGAAAAATCTTGGCAAATTTGTGGCGAAGGTATGGAAATGCTATTGAACATTACAAGTCTAGTTGTTCCAGACTGGAGAAGCCGGCAAAGGACCCGCCCGGTATGTCTCTGGGCCCAGTACGACCTGATCCACAGCGCATCGGCAGAAAAAGACGGTTGGCAATTATTGCCAATCATGGTAGGATGGTAGCGAAAGGGGACGGTCGTGCCGACACGCAATATCAATCTGACCGAACATTTGGACTACTTTGTCGAACGTCAAGTCGCCTCGGGGCGCTACAGCAACGCCAGCGAAATCGTCCGCGCGTCTTTGCGTCTTCTCGAAGAACAGGAGCAAGAGCGGAAGGCGAAGCTAAAGGCGCTTCGACAGGCAGCCAAACAGGGGTTCGATGAAATCGATGAAGGCAAGGGCGTCGTCCTGAAGGGCAAAAAGGCGATCAGGCAATTCCTCGCGGATGTCGAAGCCGAGGTTAGGACAAAAGCTGACCAGAACCGCGGGTAAGAAAATGGAAGTCATCGTCGCCCCGAGGGCGCGAAGTGACATCGCGAGCATTCTTGCCTGGACGGAAGAGAATTTTGGCCCGCAAACCTTGAAGCGCTACGCAAAACTCATTGCCACGGCGCTTGAACAAATCGCGGAGAATCCTGAACGTGCTGGCAGCCGTCAACGGCCAGAAATCGCTGAGCATTGCCGGACCTATCATCTCTATTTCAGCCGCAAGTCCGCAGGCCGGGCCGGTGATCGGATTCGCCAACCTCGGCATTTGCTTCTCTACCGCGTCACCCAAGCCAACATCGTGGAAATCGGCCGCGTCCTGCATGATTCGATGGATTTGCACGCAAATCTTCCGGAAGAGTATCGCAGTTCGCCGGAATGAACGAGTTCGGCCGCCTCCCTTCGTAATGACGAATAACCAAACAATGTTTTGAATTCCCGTGAAGGGCACGGTATCATCGGGGCACAAAATCCTTTCTACATACCTTGCTTGGCGGAGAATGCGCACATGTGGTTCAGGAGCACGCACTGCCTGGCGATAGGCGTATCCACTTCAGTTCTTGTCATGGTCCTGGCGCCTGCGGTGGACGGCCAGCGGCGGACCAGGACCCAGGATCACGCGATTCTAGGACGCTGGGACCTGACCCTGGAGTCGGGGGCGGAAAAATATCCGTCCTGGTTGGAGGTCCGGCTCTCCGGCCGGCGGACTCTGGTGGGCTCCTTTGTCGGACGCTTTGGCAGCGCCCGGCCGATCGCGCGCGTCGAATTCGTCGATGGCCAGGTTCGCTTCAGTGTGCCGCCACAATGGGAGCAGCGTGAGGACGACCAGCGGTTCGAGGGGCGCTTGCAGGACGGCCTGCTCAAGGGCGAAACCACCGATGAACACGGCCGCAAGGTTATATGGACCGGGCGCCGTGCCCCCGCGCTCAAGCGCACCGAGGCGCCCGTCTGGAAAGAACCGGTCGAGCTGTTTAACGGCAAAGACCTGGCCGGCTGGAAGCCGCGCTCGGCGGCCGTGAAGAACGGCTGGATCGTCCGCGACGGTTTGCTCGTCAACGCCGCTCCGGGCAACGACCTGGTCAGCGCGCAACGATTCACCGACTTCAAACTGCACGCCGAGTTCCGCTATCCGAAGGGAAGCAACAGCGGCATTTACCTGCGCGGCCGGTACGAGATGCAAATCGAGGATGACTACGGCGACGAACCGGACAGCCACAAGATCGGCGGCATCTATGGCTTCTTGACGCCCAGCGTCAACGCCGCCCGGAAACCCGGCGAATGGCAGTCGGCCGACGTGACCCTGCTCGGCCGCGTCGTCACCGTTGTCTTGAACGGCGAGCGCATCATCGACCGGCAAACCATTCCCGGCATCACCGGCGGCGCCCTGGACAGCGATGAGGCGGCGCCGGGACCGATCATGCTGCAAGGCGATCATGGCGCCATCGAGTTTCGCCGCGTGACCGTCACCCCTGCGTCCGTGGACGGCAGGGAGCCATTGCACTTGCATCTCCGCTCCCGCGCGAACGGCATGGGCGAGGGAAGCACGGTTATGGAGAAGACAGCCGATTGGGACCCGAAGAAAACCGCGCTCATTATTTGCGATATGTGGGACGATCACTGGTGTAAATCCGCGGCCCGCCGGGTCGCCGAGATGGCCGGACCGCTCAACGACACGGTCAAGGCCGCGCGCGCCCGGGGCGTCTTCATCATTCACGCGCCCAGCAGCGTCACGAACTTCTACAAGGACACTCCCCAGCGCCAGCGCGCCCAGCAGGCGCCGTTCGCCAGGACCCCCGTGCCTCTCTCCACCTCCGAGCGCTGGGGGACGACCTGGTGCTGGCCCGATCCCCAGCGTGAGGCCGCGCTACCGATCGACGACTCCGACATGGGCTGCGCTTGCGCGGAGAAGTGCACGATCCGGGAAACCTGGAAACGCCAGATCGCCACCATTGAAA
>DASZFN010000623.1:0-3156 GCA_035939715.1 Gemmataceae bacterium
ATGATGGTTTGACTGTAGCCCGGCAACCCAGCCGTCCAGCTGGCTAGCGGAGTCGTCGCGAGGGACACGGCCGGATTGATGATCACGGTGTAGCTCTGGTCTTGCATGGCCGACGTGCTGTCGGTTGCCGTCACGCTAAACGGAAAAGTGCCTGTCGTCGTCGGCGTGCCCGAGAGTACGCCGCCGGGGCTCAGGGTCAAGCCGGTTGGCAGGGTGCCGGCCGTCATGCTAAATGTGTAGGCCCCGGTGCCGCCCGTGGCGCTGATCGTCTGGTTGTAGCCGGGCAGGTTAATCGTCCAGCTGGACAGTGTCGTCGTCGAAATCACGATCGCGGGGTTGATTACCAACATGTAGCTCTGGCTCGCTAAACCTTCCAACGAATCGGTCGCAGTTACCGTGAAATTGAAACTGCCCGTCGCTATCGGCGTCCCCGAAAGCACACCGCTCGGACTCATGGTCAATCCGATTGGCAGCGTCCCCGACGTGGAAAACAAATAGGAGCCGGTACCGCCGCTGACAATAATCATCTGGTTGTAGCCGGACTGATTGACGGTCCAGCTGGGCAGTATCGCCGTGCTGATGGCCACGGCGGGGTTCATGAGAACGGTGTAATTCTGCATGCCCGTAATACCGGCCAAGTCGGTCGCGCGGACGGTGAAGCTGTAGCTACCTATCGCCTCCGGGGCGCCCGCGAGGACGCCGCTGCTGGCGTCCAGAGTTAGCCCCGTCGGGAATGTTCCCGAGAGCAGAGCGAAGGTGTAGGGCGCGGCGCCGCCTGAAGCCGCAATTGTCTGGTTGTAAGCCGTGTTGACGTCGCCGTTGGGCAGCAAGGCGGGGCTTATGGGAAGCGGCGTCGCTCCTTGCACCGCGATCGTCGTGTCCACGCCCGGCACAAAAGGCGATCCAGCAAGACCAACCGTGGGATTGAGAGGGAAAGCCCCGCTCATTCCGTGGACCGCTGTACCGATGAACGCCTTACTCGTGTTGACTGGTCCCACCAGCTGTATCGGCGTAGTGGCCGAGGTCTTGCCGATAATGACGAAATCGATTCTGGCCAGCTCCAGCGGGGCCGGGCCGGTAACCAAGTCCGACCCGGTGCCCGAACCAAACGCGCCAATCGTGAGAACGCCGACCGTTGCAGAATTGGCGGTAAACGTCCAATCGGCGGGAACATCGGGACCAGGCCGTATCTGCGAGCCGTCTGAAGCCGTGCGGATTTCGGTACCGTCATAAGTGACGGTCAGCTTGAATGATGCCAGAGGGCCATTGCCACCAACCGGATCGGGATTATCCAGATAAACGTCTTCCTCGACGGTGGTGCCCGCTGGCCCCGTGGAGATCGTGCTGGGCACAATGCTTAATGTGGCCGTCACGTTGAGATGAACTGTGGCCGTGTTGCTGACATTGCCGCTCTGGTCCATGACCGTGTAGGTAAAGCTGTCCATACCGACGAAATTGCTCGCCGGCTCGTAGGTAAAGGAGCCGTCGCTGTTGACCGTCAGCACGGCTCCCGAAGGCAGCGTGAGCGGCATACCGGGCGTATAGTTGGTGCCGTTGAGGTTATTGACCGTCATGGTCAGGCCCTGCGGGTCGCTGGCGCCGCTCAAAAGGCCGGGAGCAGGCGGGGCGAGTAGGGTGTTGGCTTCGGTCGTGAAGCCTTGCGCGGCTGGGATTGTCGGCGGTTGCTCGACAACCGGCGTGATGGTTACGCTGCCCGCGTAGGGCGGCGCCGGGCTCAACGTATACGTGCTGGTCCCTACGAGGGACGTATGAAACGTGCCACCGGCCGCCACCACCGTGATCGATTCATTCGTGGCGCTGGACGGATCAAAGGCTGGGGAGACAGGAAAACTGACGGTGACCAGGCTGCCGCCGCCGGTGCTCGTCGTGATTTGCTTACCGGACTTGGCAATCAGACTGATGTTCAGTTGACCGTCTCCCGGCGAGTTCGCGGACAGGGTCCAGTCAGCAGCCCCGCCGGGGGAAACGGTGTCCGACTTGGGCACGGATCCAAGCGCCACGTCCGCGCTGGCTCGGTTGCTGCCCACGGGAAAGTTGAACACTCCGGTGGGGAAGCTCACGGCGAGGTTCGCTGAGCTGAGCCCTGCCGACAGCGTACCGGCGTTGATCGGGAAATCCATGACCACGCCACCTGCCGCCGGAGCGGAAAACCCCATAGTTGGCAGGTTCAGCGTCGTCGTAGCCGGGGCCAAGCGACTCTCAAGCATCTCCAGCGTAAGCCGGCGGCGCCGGTGGTCGCGGCGGCAGGAGCGAGACCGGCGTGAGGACAGCATGAAACGGCATGCGGGCAAGGGAGCCGGAGGCATGTTGGACTCCTTTAGTTAGTTAACGGCTAAAAGACTTAGCTTCGTGCTGGTCTCAATTCTTCATTGGTGAGAGATAGCGCCGCAAAAGATTGTCGACCTCGGTCCAGAGTTCGCGCCAGGCGGCTTGTTCCGCCGCGGGTAGCCGGGTCAAGCGGTCAGCGTCACGGACGCCGGCTAGGTCCTGTTCACGTTGCCAGTGCCGCAGCATGGGCTCCAGCACCAGCGGACGGGTCGTGGATTGCTCGGCGTTTTTCGCAAGCTCCTCGCGCAACCAATGCAACGCCTGTTGGCGCAGGCGTTCGCGCTGGTGCTCGTCGAGCCTGGCAACGTCGTTGCCTTCGCCGCAGCCGGCCAGCGCCGCCGCGCAGGCCGCCGCATAACGGTGATCCGGGAGCAGTCCGGGCTGGGCGCGAAAGGCGTCCTCATAGAAACGAATTGCGGCCGCATGCAGCCGCTTGATGGCACAAAGCTCGGCCAGCTCGATTTGTTCCTGCGCGCTCGAGGGCTTGCGCGCCTTGTCTAGGAAACCGGGCAACTGCTCGTCCAGCTCGATCAGGCGCTGACACTTACGCACCTCCTGGTCCGCCGCAACCCGCCAGCGCGGGTCGGCGGAACGGAGCCACTGAAAGCGATGGATGGTGTCCAAAGCAGATTGAAAGTCTCCGCCAAGCCGGAGCGCACTGGCCAGGCGGAAGTACGGCTCGGCGCCGTCCTTGTCGAGCTGAATCGCTAGCCGGTACTCGGCGATCGCTTCCTTCGGTCGGCCAACCTCCATAAATGCCACGCCCAGGTTGCTATGGGCCTTGGCGTAATCCTTCTTGAGGCGGAT
>DASZFN010000624.1:0-17904 GCA_035939715.1 Gemmataceae bacterium
CTCGGGGGTGGCCTGGGCAATGTAGTCATCGACGCCGGCCTGTTCGGCGATCGCCTTGGCCGTGAGCGGGTTGTCGCCCGTCACCATGACCGTGCGCAGGCCCATGCGGCGCAGCCGCTCGAAGCGGTCGCGCATGCCGGGCTTTAGAATATCTTCCAGAACAATCAGGCCGGCAATGCGGTTTGCTTCGCAAACCAAAAGCGGCGTCGCGCCCTTGGAGGCCACGCTATCCACGCGTTCCTGCAAGCGCTCGGGGATCTGGCCGCCGCTGCCCTGGGCATAACGCAGGACGGCATCGGCCGAGCCTTTGCGAATGGGACTCGAGTTCGGCAGGTCGACGCCGCTCATGCGTGTCTGGGCGGTGAACTCCACAAAACGAGCGCCGGGCGGAATCATCGCCTGGAGCAGCGCCTCCCGCGTGGCCTGGCCGTTGCCCGCGCCGTTGCCCGGCATGGTCTGATAGAGATCGACGATGCTCTTGCCCTCCGGAGTCTGGTCGGCAATGGAGGCCATGGCCGCCAGCCGGCCCACGTCGGCGACCGAATGGTTGCCGAAGGGCACAAATTGCGTGGCGCGGCGATTGCCGACCGTGATGGTGCCGGTCTTGTCGAGCAGCAGGGTATCGATGTCACCGGCCACTTCGACGGCTTTGCCGCTTTTGGACAGGACGTTGGCGCGGAGGGCCCGGTCCATGCCCGCGATGCCGATGGCTGCCAACAGGGCGCCAATAGTCGTGGGAATCAGACACACAAGCAAGGCCACCAGCGTCGGCACGTCAGTCCCCAGGCTCTTCACCGGCGCGGAGATGCCGAGGTAATCCTTCATGTACAGTTCGGCATTGAGCGCCATCGGCCAGAGGGTCGCCGTGACAATCAGGAAGTTCAAGGTGAACGCCGAAAGCACGAGCGACAGGGCGATCTCGTTCGGTGTTCGTTGGCGGATCGCGCCTTCGACCAGGGAGATCATGCGATCCAGGAAGGACTTACCGGCCTCGGCCGTGACGCGGACGACAATGCGGTCCGAGAGCACGCGCGTGCCCCCCGTGACGCCGGAGCGATCCCCGCCCGCTTCACGGATGACCGGCGCCGACTCGCCCGTGATCGCGGACTCGTCCACGGACGCCAGGCCTTCAATGATTTCGCCGTCGCCGGGGATGATCTGGCCGGCTTCGACGACGACCCGGTCGCCTCTTTCCAGAGACGTGGAAATCGTCTCCTCAACTTCGCCGGTGTCCCGCAGGCGATAGGCCGGGGTTTCCCGGCGCGTCTTGCGCAGGGAATCGGCCTGCGCCTTGCCGCGCGCCTCGGCCAGCGCCGTGGCGAAGTTGGCGAAGAGAACGGTCAGCAAGAGCCAGATATCCAGGGCGATGAGGTAAGTGACGCGCACCTGGCTGCTGAAACCAAAGAGGCGGGCGAACGTGAACAGCAAACTCAGCACCGTCCCGACTTCGACCACAAACATCACCGGGTTCTTCCACTGGATGTCCGGCCGGAGCATGAGGAAGGACTGCTTCAGGGCCGCGCGCAGCAGATGCGGCGCGAACAACCCGTACCGCCTGCTGGCCCGGCGGGTCAGCTTCAGCTCCTCAGGGGAAGGGCCCTCGGTATAAGGGGCGACGTAAACGGTTGTGTTCGACATGGAAACCTCAAAGAACCTGCTGCGAAACGCGGGTGGGTGGCATCAGTACTCAGTACCCAGTACTCAGTAATCAGTAATCAGTAACTCAGTACTCGGTACTCAGTACTCAAATCACCGCCTCGACCTTTTGCCACTCACCCTCCAAACGGAATCGGTCCCAGATGCTCGGCAACGGGCCCGATCACCGCCGCCGGCATGAACAACAAGGCTCCCACCAGCAAGATCGTGCCCAGCAGCACAAAAGCAAACGTTAACGTGTCCGTTCGCATTGTGCCGACCGTGAACGGTGTCCGCTTCTTTGCTGCCAGGCTCCCCGCCAGGGCGAGTGGAGCGATCATGGGGAGGAAACGCCCAAACAACATCACCAGCGCGGTGGCGATGTCCCATTGCGGGCTTACCGGCGACGGCGGCGAGTTGTTGTCTTTTGGATCATTGAAGCCCCAGGTGTCTCCCAGCCCCTCAAAGCCCGAGCCGTTGTTCGCCGAGGAGGAGCTGAACTCGTAGAGAACTTCAGCGAAACCGTGCGCGCCGGGATTATTCATCGCCTTGGTTCCCCACGTGCTGGCCACGAAGAGGCCCGTGGGCGCCAGCACGAGAATGGGATGCACGAGCAGGGCCAGCATCGCCAGCTTCATTTCCCGGGCCTCAACCTTCTTGCCCAGGTATTCGGGAGTTCGGCCCACCATCAAGCCGGAAAGGAAGACGCCGACGATCAGGTAAAGAAGAAGGTTGATCAGGCCCACTCCCTTGCCGCCGAAAACGCAGTTCAACCACATCCCCGTGAACGGCGTCAGCCCCGCCAGGGGATTAAGGCTGTCATGCATGCAGTTCACCGAACCGCAAGTCACCGCCGTGGTTACCGCGGAAAACGTTGCCCCCGCGGACTTGCCGAAACGCAGTTCCTTGCCTTCGAGATTGCCGAGGTCCTGAATAACGGGTAACCCGACGATGGGATTGACGTCGATGGTCTTTTTCGTGATCTCGCCAGTGCTTTCTTGAACTTCAATCTGGTACGGGTTTCCGCGCGCGTCTGCAAGTGCCGGGTGCTGGGTGAGACCTGGGTTGGGATGCAGAGTGTCCCAGTAGATCGCCCAACCGATCATGACAAGAAGCAGCCCCAGCATGACGCCGTACACAACGATGGCGTGCCGCATGTTGTTCAGCATCTTGCCGAACATCACCACCAGGGAAAACGGAAAAATCAGAATGTTGACACAGGTCAAGAAATTCGTCCAGGCGCTGGGGTTCTCGAACGGGTGCGCCGAGTTGGCTCCGAAGAAACCACCGCCATTGGTCCCCAGATGCTTGATGGGAATGATCGCGGCGACAGGGCCGCGCGCGATCACTTGCGGCTGCGGCTGGCCGTTCTCTGTGCCCATGGCGCCGGGCTCGAGTGTGGCTGCTTTTTCCGAGCCCGCCAGCGTCATCGGCACGCCCGCAGCCATGAGCAGAATCCCCATAATCAGGCTCGACGGCAAGAAGACGTACGTGACCGCGCGCCACATATCGACATAAAAATTGCCCATGTGCGCATCGCCGCGCAAACCGCGGATGATTGCGGCCAGGGCACAGAAGCCCACGCTCGCCGACACGAACATATTCCACAGGATCGCGGTGAGCTGGCTGAAATACGATAAGTGCTGTTCCCCCGAATAATGCTGTAGGTTTGTGTTCGTCAAGAATGAGACCACGGTATTGAAGATCGTGGTCGGCGCCAGCATCTTCTTGTTGTCTGGATTCAGCGGCAGGTAAGGCTGCAATGCCAGCAGCCCAAAAGCGACGATGAACATAACCGTATTGAACAGCAGCAAGGAAACCGCGTATTGCTTCCAGTTCTGGGTGCCCGTGTTGAGCCGTCCTTCAAGCCAGCGGAGCCAGGACGGCAGGCGATAACGTCCATCCATGATCCTGGCCAGATAAGATCCAACCGGAACCGAGAGCACCAGAGTCGTTGCTACAATCAGGATTGGCAAGAACCACATGCGCGTGAACCTTTGTTTGGACGGTTAGAACCACTCAGGCCGCAGCAATGCCGCGAGCAGATATATGAAAAGCAACAGCGTGATGATCGCGGTGAGTATGATCATGGGGTTCTCCTAGACGCGGTCACATGCCGCGATGAACGCGAACATAGCGGCAAGACCAACTAATCCGAGCAGGAAAAGACTCGGCAGCCAGACGGCAAGGTCCATGGCACCCCTCTTGCAGAATGAAATGCGCGTAAACCGACCTGGCTTCGCATTTGCAAGAATCGCGCCGGTCGTTCTAAGGCAACAGGGTTCGTCTTGGCGTGACCCGGAAGAGAATGGCCGGCTTGCGGTTACGTTCGCTGCTCTCGATTAGACCCGAGCGCTCGACTGGGTAGATCCTGCACCGGCCGCATGCCGAGTCATGCAAATAACCTAACAGGCATTGCAAATTGCACGATGGACAAACCGAGATAGGGGAAATCGGCCAGAAGCTCGACCCGGTGCAAGATCCGGAAGTGGTGAAAGTGGAAACGGTTCAGCCAGTCGCCCAGGTTCAGAAGTCAGCCAGTGAGCCCGTCGCGGTCGAATCGTGCTATGGATGCGTTGGGGCATGAGCGGACCCGCCTTAAAGAATACCCGGCATGACGCCGGGCTTTTTTATGCGCACGGCCATCGGTAGAATCGTGGCTATGCGTTTCCCGTCCCGCCGCACCTTCTGGCTCAGCGCTGGCACCTCGATCGTGGCTATCGTGGCCTGCGGCTGGTTTCTTGTGCCGCGCAGCCGCATCAACCAAGAGAATTATGACCGGATTCAGTGGGGAATGCCTCGCGAAGAAGTAGTGGCCATCCTAGGCAATCCTGATGAAAAGAACCCATTACCACCTGGACCGACAGGACCAGTGGATTTCTGTATGTGGTTTAACGGTCGAACCCAAGTCCTGGTCGGCTTTAGAAACAACAAAGTCAGTAGCAAATATCTCGACTGTGATTGGGAATCAGCAAAACGAAACGCCAAGAGATGGCTAACGAAACTCGGTTTTTAGTCGCAGCGCAAATGCCGCGATTGTCACGTAAATCCACGGTCTGTCACGCAAATTGGTCGAAAATACGAATTACATGACAAGGCCCTGGCCGCCACCAGCCAGCGAACGGGCTTGCGCTTCTTGAGGCTCATGATTTGCGGCGGCGAAGCATGCCCCTGACGTGGTCGCGTGCTTCCTCATGGCTAACCGTGGCCCGTTGCCCCGCGCCTCCGAAAGTTCGCGTACGGCGATGCCAAAAAGAGCTTCATACTCCTGGGGGCCGAGAAGGAAACCGACAACCTCGGATTTGCGTGTGACGGCAATGGGGCCACGCCCCTGATTGACAGCCTTCAAATATTTGTTGAGCCCTTTGCGAAACTGTTCGGCGCTAACGAGATTGTCGGTTTCTATGAGCATTGGCTTCCCTCCAGCATGAAACTCAAAGGCCGGCAGCAAATGCCACGGTTCGTCCATGGCTTATCCACGATCGCTTCCCTGCGGAGATGTGCGCGTCGGAAGCGTCCACTGCTGCGCAGGTTTTCCCGACTCGATGACCATTACTTCGGCGTGCAGCGGTGCATCGACCTCGACCGTGGCGTAGGTGCCATCCGGATCTTGCCATTCAAAAATTACGGAGCCCGCAACGCCGGGAGCGATGCGGCCGGGCGGGGCGACGCCGTTTTGGTGGTAGGTGTACGCCAGGCCAATTGCCGATTCCAGCACTGCGCGGGTAGGAGCTTCGGCGCTATAGCCATCCCAATTGTCGCTCAGTTCTTGATAAGAAACGATCTCCCGAACGACCGATTCCCAGGGCCCGGCATCGGCGTCTTCTTTACGGAACGGCCCGGCGCGCAATGAGGAATCCCCGTTGCGTCCTGTGGCTTCACGAGCCCACACTTCTTCCGGAATTGGGCAATCCAGCGCGAGCATATGTCACCCGTTGCTAATGATACATTGCACGATGAAGAGTCAGGGTTCAAGTCCCCCGAGCCGGCCGGTGCTGTCGCCAAAGCGGTCGACCGCCACGCCGGCGCGGTTCAGCAGCGACAGGTACAGGTTGCAAAGCGGCGTGCCGGCCGGGTAGCGGATGTGCCGGCCTCCGCGAACACCCCCGCCGGCCACGAGGATTGGCAGATTGTCGTGGTTGTGCCGGTCTCCGTCGCTGATCCCCGACCCGTACACGATCAGGCACCGGTCGAGCAGGCGGCCGTTTCCCTCGGGGACGGCTTTGAGTCGCTCCAGCAGGTAGCCGAGCCGGGCGATGTGGAGGCGGTTGACCGCCCGCAGCTTGTCATGCTTGGCCGGGTCGCCGCCGTGGTGGGAGATGTCGTGGTGCCCATCGGTTACCCCCGCCTCCCGGTAGCTGCGGTTGCTGCCGTCGTTACCCAGTACGAAAGTCGCCACGCGGGTCAGGTCCGCCTGGAAGGCAAGCGCGATCAGTTCAGCAAGCAGGCGGGCGTGCTCCCGGTAGTCCTCGGGCACACCGGTCGGACGGACGAGTTTGTCTCGGCCGATCGCAACCGCCGGCTGAGCCCGGTCGATCCGGGATTCCACCTCGCGGACAGCAGTCAGGTATTCGTCGAGCTTCCGGCGGTCGGACCCGCCAAGCCGGTCGCGCAGGTGCCGCGTGTCCTCGGCCACGAAGTCGAGAACACTCCGGCGGTCCCGCTCCCGTTTTGCACGGGCGGCATCAGTGTCGGCGCCAAGTCGATCTCCAAACAACCGCTCGAACACGAGCCG
Source organism: Gemmataceae bacterium (assembly GCA_035939715.1). GTDB lineage: Bacteria > Planctomycetota > Planctomycetia > Gemmatales > Gemmataceae > DASZFN01. Next base: position 6,371 of record DASZFN010000624.1, read on the forward strand.
CGGATCGACTTCCTTTGGCATCGGCACTGTCGCACTGCGCCACGAGAGGTTGGTTTGGTAGGCGCAGCTATAGCCGTTGTCGCAGGTGCCCGCCGGCTTCCCGCCCTCGCAGCCGACCTCCAGGGACGGCAGCCGAGTAGACCTGCCGAGAACGGCAGCGGCCACCTGATCGATCGACGGCCCGACGCGGACATCGGATCCGGAGGTCTTGTGCGGCCGGACGCCGGTCAGGAAAGTGGCCATCGCCCGCGCATGGTCGCCGGGGCCGTCAAGGCCGGGGTCGGCGGTCCGCTGCGCCAGGCCTGACAGGACCGTGACGTGTTCGCGTACCGCCTCCAACGGCCGGAGCGAGGGCGGCAGCACGAACCCGGTGCCCGCGGTCGCGGGAGTCCAGTCGGGCATGTGCTTGCCGTTCGGCGCGTAGACGAACGCCAACCGGAGCGGCGGGGCGGCCGAGTCCGCGCCCGCGCTTCGCGGGCGGAGTGATTCCAAAAACGGCAGCGCGATCGACACCCCAATCCCGCGCAGAGCCGTCCGCCGGGTGATTCGTCTTTGTCTCATCGCTTATCCTCCGTGCGGACGCGCCGCATCTGGAATGGGTCGCTGCGGACCAGCGCAATCGCCAGGCTGGAGAACCGATAGCCGCTCCGGGCCGCGTGCCGGACAACCCGTTCGACAGTATTCCGGTCGGACGGCCCCAGGCTGCGGCCCAGGCCATAAGTCAGTAGTTTTTGCGTCAAACACCGGGTAAAGTCGTCGGGCCGTTCGGCCAGGACCGCGGCAAGTCCGCCGGCACCTCGGAAGGCCCGGCCGTCGGGGAGCGTTCCGGAGGCATCGACAGGGACATCCCCGTCCCGGTCGCGCCACGCCCCGACCGCGTCGAAGTTCTCCAGCCCGTACCCGAGCGGGTCGAGTCGGGCGTGACAGGACGCGCATTCAGCATGAGAGCGATGCTGTTCGAAGCGTTCGCGGAGCGTTGCCGGCTTGCCGGCGTGGTCGTCCTTCAGCCCATCCACGCCGGGTGGTGGGGCCGGCGCCGGCGTGCCGAGCACGTTCTCCAGCACCCACTTTCCCCGCTTGACCGGGGACGTGCGCGTCGGCCCCGACGTGGCCGTCAGGACACTGGCGTGCGTGAGCACCCCCGTCCGTCCGGTCCCGGCCAGGCTTACCCGACGGTACTCCGGGCCGGCCACTCCCACGATCCCGTAGTGGCGCGCCAGACGCTCGTTGATGAACGTGTAGTCCCCGGTGAGCAAGTCGAGGACGCTGCAGTCGTCGCGGACGATGTGGTCGAAGTATAACTCTGTCTCAGTCCGCATCGCCTGCACCAGATCGGCGTCGAAGCCGGCAAACCGGGCCGGGTCTCGCGTGATCTCCGCCAGTGCTCGAGTCTGCAGCCACTGGCCGGCGAAGTTTTCCGCGAGCGCCCGGGACCTGGGGTCGCGGAGCATCCGCCGGACCTGAGCTGCCAGAGTGTGCGGTTCGTGCAGCGTGCCGCGCGCGGCCAGCCGGAAGAGCTCCTCGTCCGGCATGCTGCTCCACAGGAAGTACGAAAGCCGCGTGGCCGTCTCAAAATCGTTCAGCCGGCGTTTGGTGTTTTTGCTGGTCGGCGGGTCGGCTTCGACCTTGAACAGGAAATGTGGCGAAACGAGTACGGCCTTCAGGGCCAGCTGGAACCCGGCCTCGGCCCCTTCTCCGTTGTTCAGCGCGGCCTCAACGAAGCGCATCAGCCGGTACATCTCGGAGTGGGTAATCGGTCGGCGATAGGCCCGGTCGGCGAATGCCTGCAGGGCGTAGTAGGTCCGGTCGATCTCGGCGGCGCGGTCGTCCGTGTCGACGCGGGTGTTCTTGACCGCAGGGGCTCGCTCCGGCGGATCGCCGCGCAGCACGAACGGGATGTAGTCCTCGGCCGGTGGATTAGCGATTCGCTTCCAGGCGGCCGGGTCGTGCGCCGCTGTCGTGATGATCGACTCTGCCGCAGTCAGATACTTCTCCACCAATATAGGTGAGACGGACAGGACGTCGCCGATCGTGTCGAACCCGTCGCCGGTGTCGTCGGCCGGGAAGTCGTCGGCCGCGCGGAAGGCGATGCCGAACAGCTCGCGGATGGTGTTGTTGTATTCTGCCCGATTCAGGCGCCGTGACGTCACCCTACCGGGATTCTCAGGACCGGCTGCGGCAAGGTCGAGCCACGCGGCAAACGCTTCGGACTCGGCCGGGCCGGGCCGCGGCCGGCCAGCAGGCGGCATCTGGCCGGATCGTACTGCCTGGGCCACACGTGCCCAGATGCCCGGGTCTGCCACAGCGGCAGTTTCATCGGCGTACTTGGCCGGGACGAATCCCCCTTTGGCGCGCTCCGGCTTGTGACACCCGGCACAATAGCGTGCGAGGATGGGTGCGACGTGGGCGGCAAAGGTCGGCACGGGCCCGTCCCGTGCAGGGTCATCGAAATCGCCATCGAGATCCGAAATACAGGCATGTTCGGTGACGCCCGAGTCGGGACCGTTCACGGGCCGGAGCAGCACAACTCCGGCCGCCGCGGCGGCGACCGTTGCGAGCGCGAACGCCAGAGCCAGTCGGTATCGGCTCATGAGATTACCATTGTCAATCGATCAGACTCGTGGATCGTGAATCGTGGAAAACCGAAGACCACGGGCGTCTAATGGTTTTTCCCGATTCACGATCCAACGAGCCGCCCTTATTCCGGTTGGGCAAGGTCGCTGGACGCACGAGTCACCAGCGCGATGACCGTCGTGGCCGCGATGCTCTCGTTAAGGAAGCGCACGCTGCCGTCCCCGAACAGGGCGTTGGCCCCGCCCGTGTGCCACGAGTAAATCTCGTTGTTGCTCGTGGTATTAATCATGCACGGCCCGAGGCGTTGGCCGCTGTCGTCGCACCTGGCGCCGGCCAGGGCGGAGTAGCAGAACATGTCGCCCCAGCCACCGCCGCCGCTCGACACCGGCTCGATGCTCCCGTCCACGGGAAGTCCGTTCACCTCCGAGAGGTAGATCTGCCGCTTCCGGTTGTAGCCGACCGGCTTTCCCCCTGACTCGGACATGAAGATGGTGTTCGAAGTCCCATCGGTCACGGCGGTGATAGGGAAAGGCCCGCCGCCGGGGAACTGCGGATCGTTGATGGTGCCGGCCATCTGGGTGCTGCCGCGATATTGCGAGCGCAGCCCGAGGGTATCGATGAGGGCGTCATGGATGCCGGCAATAGGGAAGTAGTCAGACCGGGCCCAGACTTGGCCGGGCGGCGGATTCAGGTTGGATCCCGTCCCGCCGCCGGGGAAGCAGGCTGCCCCGCCGCCGTTGCCGTACGGTCCCCAGCAGGTGTTGTAATAATCCAGCGTGATGGGCGTCGGGTCCGACGGGCACAAATAGGTCTTTACAACCTGGGCATACGCGGCGTTCGCCCCCGCGTGCGGGCCGTTAGGCGGGATGTTGGCGGTGTCGAACTCCGACAATTGGGGAGTCAAGCGCTGGTAGAGCGGTTCCTGCTCGATGAACGGCAGCAGGTTCGCGTGTAACGACAGCCCCACGCGCCGTCCGGCAAATTGGGCGTTCGGGTCCAGGTCCGGCGCGGGCAGCAAGGTGTAGGCGGCCGGGAGCTTACGGTAGGCGCTTTCGTAGTTGTGAATAGCCAGCCCCAGCTGTTTGAGGTTATTCTGGCAGCTCATGCGCGAGGCGGCCTCGCGGACCTTTTGCACGGCGGGTAGGAGCAGCCCGACGAGGACCGCGATAATCGCGATCACCACCAGCAGCTCGATCAGTGTGAATGCACGACGGACACGGCTTCGCAATGGGTTCATGTTCAATATCTCCGGATTCTGGTTGGACAACGAACTAACTCGGACAACGATACCGGGCTGGGCCCGGTCACTTCAGCTCGAACGGGGGCAGGTTGTTCGTCTTCGCTTCGACCGTGGCGGTCAGCAGCGGCTTCTTCGGGTCGAGATAGCGCTTCTTTAGCCGGTCGGGGGCGCTCAGGCCCGGGCTACGGCCCCTGGACTTGCCGGCTCCCTCTTTCCACTCGACCAGCACGGTGTATTCCCCGGGCAGCGCCCCATCGCCCGCCGGGCCGGCCAACGTGAATGTGCCGTCCTCCCCGACAACGCCCTGGTGGGTCTGGCTGGGGGCGTCCTTACTAACGAATATGACCATCGCCCCGACCGCCGGCTCACCGTTGTAGACCACCTTGCCGGACACCGGGTAACGGCCGTTCAAGCCGCCACAGCCGGCGAACATCAGCAAAGACACCGCCATGACAGCGGCGAAGGACAAGCGACTGCGCATGTAGAACCATTCCTTTCTTCTGCCGCGCTCCAATGCGCGGCGGGCGTGGATATTTAACCTTGAAGCAAATCGCTCCGCAGCAATGCAGCCCCCATGCCGAGCTGTCCCGTCGGGGAACGGTCAGCGCCGTGATTCTTGCGGGCGCGAGAGTTACGGCACAGGTCAGGTTGCACCGCGCCCAATCCTAGAGTCCGTGGCTAGTGCACTTTGCAATCGCGAATGGGCAATTCGCCCGGCCATCGGGCCTTGACCACAGGAAGAGAAGTGAAGTTACAACCCCGCATCGTTCGAGACGAAGAGGCACAGGTAGATGGCGTGCATCGAGGTTGGGTTGGAGTTGGAGAGCTGGTTCATGGCATCCTCTTTGCAATCACGGAATAAATGCCCGTAAGAGGTCCCTTCGCCATCGCAAGAATCGCGCCGGTCATTCCATGGCAATGTGATTCGAGTCATGCAAATCACCAGAACGGCATTGCAACTTGCACGACTGACCCGCTGTAATGAAGGCTATTCAAACACCCGCGCCGTGAAGGTGCGCGACCACCATGAAGATCCTGATTATTGATGACGAGACCAGCCTGCGGCGAACGTTGCGCATCGCCCTGGAAAGCATGGGCCACGCGGCGGCCGAGGCGCGGGACGCCAAACATGCGCTCGATGCGGTGCACCGCGAGCGCTTTGACGCGGCATTTCTGGATCTAAAGCTCGGGCAGGAGCAAGGGCTCGATCTCCTGCCGGAACTGCTGCAAGCCGCTCCCGATCTCGACGTGATTGTGATTACGGCTTACGCCACCGTCTCCACGGCCGTGGAAGCCATGCGCCGCGGGGCTTTTGATTATCTGCCGAAGCCTTACACTCCCGACCAATTGCGCTCCATCTTCGAGCGCCTGACGCGTGTCCGCCGCCTGCAATCCCAGGTGGTGAATTTGGAGGAACAAATCCGCGCCAGCGTTCCGGAGGCCGATCTGCGCACCGAGGAACCACAGATGCAGCAGGCTCTGGAGGTCGCCTACAAGGCAGCCGCAAGCCATGCGACGGTTCTGCTGCGCGGCGAAAGCGGCTCGGGCAAAGGCGTGCTGGCGCGGGCCATCCATGCGCGCAGCGGCCGGGCGGCAGCGCCGTTTTTCACCATCGCCTGTCCAAGCCTGTCGGCCGAGCTGCTGGAGAGCGAGCTGTTCGGCCACGTTCAGGGAGCCTTCACGGGCGCCGTGCGCGATACCCTGGGCAAGGTGGCGGCGGCCGAGGGAGGCACATTGTTTCTTGACGAAGTCGGCGATCTGCCCGCGGCCCTGCAGCCGAAGCTGCTGCGGCTTCTGCAAGAGCGCAAGTACGAACGCGTGGGCGAGACCCAGACGCGCAGCGCCGACGTGCGCATCATCGCTGCCACCAATCGCGATCTGAAGGCAGACACGGCAGCAGGCAAGTTTCGCGAGGACCTGTTCTACCGACTCAATGTGATCGAAGTGACGTTGCCGCCCCTGCGCGAACGCCGCCGGGATATCTTGCCGCTTGCCGAGCACCTGCTACGCTTCTTCACTGAGGAAAGCGGCAAACGTCTTACCGGCTTTAGCGACGAGGCGCAGCAAGCCTTCCTGCGCTATGGCTGGCCCGGCAACGTGCGCGAACTTCGTAACGCCGTTGAGCGCGGCGTCATCCTGGCCTCCGACAGCATGGTCGGCCTGGCTGATTTGCCCAGCCAGATCAGTTCCCCCGTTACTCCCGGCGTGCAGGTCGGCGCCCGCGTCACGCTCGACGCCCTGGAGGCGGAACATATTCGCCGCGTGCTGGCGATTACCGCTACGATGGAAGAAGCGGCTTCTGTGTTGGGCGTCGATGCCAGTACGCTCTATCGCAAGCGCAAACGGTATGGACTGTAAAATACCGGCTGGCGTAATCGTCTGCATTCCACTTTCCCCTTCAGGGGCATGACGCGATGAAACTTACCCTTCGATCTCGCATCTTGCTCCTGCTCGTTCCGCCCCTGGTGATTCTCATAGCGCTGGCCGCCGCTGCGGGGGTGACGGTCCTCCACCTGGGCGGCCGGATCGATGCCATCTTGCGCGAGAATTACGATAGCGTGATTGCCATGGAAATCCTCAATGAAGCCCTGGAGCGCATTGATTCAGCGTTCCAGTTTGCCCTGGCCGACCAGGAGGACAAAGCCCGCCAGCAGTTTCAGGAGAACTGGCCCTCCTATGACAAGGGACTGGACATCGAGCGCCACAACATCACGCTTCCCGGCGAAGGGGAACTGGTCGCCCGGCTCGACAACTTGACCGCGCGCTACCGGAAACAAGGGGAGTCATTTTTCAGGCAGTCGGGGCAGGACTCGCGCAGGCGCGCATACTTCGGTCCCGGGGGACTGCTGGACACATTCAAAGAAATCAAGGACGTATCCGGAACGATTCTCCGCATCAATCAGGAGAGCATGGAGCATGAGAGTGCGGTCGCCAAACACACGGCCAGTGAGGCGCTGGCCGGGTTCGGCATCGCCATTGTCGTCGTCGTCTTGCTGGCCGCCTTCATCGCCTGGCCGGTGCGGGCAATTCTTCGCCCCATCCAGGCCGTCACGCAATCCGCCACGGCCATCGGCGCCGGCAACCTCGATCAGGTCGTGCCGGTGACTTCCAACGACGAGCTAGGTCAGCTGGCCACGGCCTTCAACGCCATGGCCCGACAACTCCGCGAATACCGGCAATCCAGTTACTCACGCCTGCTCCGCGCCCAGCGCACCAGCCAGGCGACTATTGATTCCTTCCCCGATCCGGTGCTGGTCGTGGACTCCGAAGGCTTTGTGGAAATGGCTAACCCGGCCGCCAAACGCCTGCTGGGCCTGGCAACCGACAAAGGCGAGCAGCAGGCACTGGTGCCGTGGCAGCCGCCGGAGGCCTTACGCCAACCCCTGGCAGCGGCCCTCAAGGAACAGCGGGCCTTTCTGCCCCATGAATTCGACAAGGCTGTAACCATCCGAACCGACGGCGACGAACATTCGTTGCTGCCGCAAGTCTTGCCGATCCGTGATCCGTACGGCAACACGCTCGGCGCGGCGGTGCTCCTTCAGGATGTCACGCGCTTTCGCCTGCTGGACCGGGTCAAGAGCGACCTGGTCGCGACCGTGAGTCACGAATTGAAGACTCCCCTTACCAGCATTCGCCTGGTGCTGCACTTGATGCTTGAGGAGACGGTAGGCCCCCTCACTCCCAAGCAGCTTGAATTGCTCCTCGATGCCCGCGAGAACGCGGAGCGCTTGCTCGCCCAGGTAAACAACCTGCTCGATTTGACGCGCCTGGAAGAGGGGGGAGAAAAGCTGGCGCTCAAAGCCGAGAACCCACGGGAACTTCTGGAAACTGCGGCGGAACGCATTCAGCCGCGCGCGGCGGACAAAGGAATTGCCCTGCGCATCGAGTCGCCCCCGACCTTGCCTTTCGTTTCGGCAGATGCCGGACGGTTTCAACACGCTCTGGCCAACCTGCTGGAGAACGCGCTTACCTATACGAAGCGCGGCGGCAGGATCTCCCTTTCGGCAGAAGCCGCCGATGGCATGGTCAAGTTCACCGTTGCCGATACAGGCATTGGCATTCCTCCCGAATTTCAGCCCTATATTTTCAGTAAGTTCTTTCGCGTTCCGGGGCAGAGCGACGAGGGAGGCACAGGACTTGGACTGGCCATCACTCGCGAGATTGTCGAGGCACATGGCGGCACGATCCAGTGCAAAAGCGAACAGGGAGAAGGCACCACCTTCACGGTGAACCTCCCGGTTTGGAAGCAAACGCCGGCGGCTAACGGCGAAGGCTCTGTAGAGTCCCCTGAAGCCGGTGTGACGGCCAAAGAGCGTCACGCTGGCATCTCAAGCTTGTAGTTAACGGATAAAGTCCCGGGTTTGCAGCCGCGACCCTTGGCAGTGGACTTTTGGGGGGTCAATTCCATTAATCGTTGCCGCACAGTTACTTGCGCCAATTGGCGCCGAAGCATTCGATCTGGGGCTCTTGACCTCTTGGCAGTTTGGCAGTCGACACCTTGTGTTAACTTAAGTTATTATAGCCACAGCGTTTACGGCTCAGAAGTCGACTGCCAAAGGGTCTAGAAAACTTGGCAGTCTTGGCAGCCGTACAAATCATGAGAAATCATCATCAGCCCTTTGGCGCGGAGAAGTTCCCGTTTCCACCACCGACTTAGACCGCCCCGTTCCTGAGCATTTCCTCACGCTGATCCGCCAGCAACAGCGCGGCCGGCTCAAGGTTTATCTCGGCTTTGCCGCCGGCGTTGGCAAGACTTACGAGATGCTGCAAGAGGGCCAGCGCCTGAAGCGGCAGGGCGTGGATGTGGTGGTTGGCTTTGTCGAAACCCATGGTCGCGCGGAGACCGCCGCCCAGATCGGCGAACTTGAGCAGGTGCCGCGCCGGCGCGTCGAATACCACGGCGTGGTTCTGGAGGAGATGGACCTCGATGCCATCCTCGCGCGGCGGCCGACCGTGGCCCTGGTGGATGAGCTCGCTCATACCAACGCTCCCGGCAGCCGCAACGCCAAGCGCTACCAGGATGTGGAGGAGCTGTTGCGGCACGGGATCAATGTGATCAGCACGCTCAACATCCAGCATCTGGAGAGCCTTTATGAGCTCGTCCAGGAAGCGACCGGCGTCCGGGTCAAAGAACGGATTCCGGATTACGTCCTGGGCATGGCCGATCAACTCGTCAACGTCGACCTTTCAGCCGAGGACCTGCGCGAGCGGCTGGCAGCCGGCAAGGTCTACCCGGCCGAGCGCGTGCAGTCGGCTTTGACGAACTTCTTCACGCCGGAGAACTTGACGCGGTTACGCGAAATGGCTCTGGGCGAGATCGCGCACCTGCTGGATCGACGCCGCCGCGAAAAGAACCCGGAGCTGCGCTCCACCGGGCAAGAGCGTGTCATGGTGTGCCTGAGCTCCCGCAGCCCCAACCCGGCACGACTGCTCCGCAAAGGCAGCCGTCTGGCGGGCCGGCTCAACGCGCCCTGGTACGCCGTGTACATTCAAACGCCCCAAGAGCGCCTGGAACGCATCGATGCCGCCACTCAACGGCACGTCGCCAACATGCAGACGCTCGCTCAACAACTGGACGGCGTGCCGATGACGTTCAAGGGCACGGATGTGGTCAGCACCATCGCGGCCTTTGTCAAGGAGTACGGCATCACCCACCTGCTGATCGGCCGCTCGCAGCGGCCTTGGTACCGGCGCTGGTTCGGCCAATCAATCCTGGACCGCCTGATTCGCGCGGTCCCCGAGGTGGACGTGATTGTGGCGGACGGCAAAGACGATTAAATAGGACGGAAGAGGATAGCGTCGTAGACGCCAATAACGCAATAACTCCAGGTGTCCTGTGGACGTGGATGATTTTCGCCGGATTGCTCTTGGTCTTCCTGAAGCGGTGGAAAGCTCTCATATGCGCCATCCCGACTTTCGCGTGCGCGGCAAGATTTTTGCCACGCTCGATCATCCGGCAAAGGGCTGGGGCATGGTCAAGCTGACACCGGAGCAGCAGCAGACGTTCGTGCGAACCGAACCCGCGGTCTTTGTGCCCGTGAAGGGCGCCTGGGGACGCCGGGGATGCACGAGTGTCCGCCTTGAGGACGCAGACGAAAGAAGTGTAAGCACCGCGCTGACCCTGGCCTGGAAGAACACCGCGCCCAAGAAGCTGGCCGAGGAATTGGAAGATCCCGAGTAGTATCTGCTGGCCTCTCACTTCTGATAGAGCGGCAAGGTCGCCTTGTCGAGTTGCATGATGGTGAGCCCCATGGCGGTCGCGTAGACGGGACCGATGCCGCCCCAGCTACCGCTTCCGGACCAGCTGCCGTCGCTGCTTTGTGCGCTGCGCAGGAAGTCGAACGTCTCCTTGCGGTATTTGCTCCAGGTGATCTGGTCGCGCCCGGAGTCGGGGAAGAGCTTCGTCCAGCCTTCGTCGCCCAGCATGTATACGCACTGGGCCCAGTAATACTGGGTGTATTCATCGTGGCCCATGCGGCCGCCGCCTAGCTGGGGGAGCATGGAACGGCAGTATTTGAACCAGCGTTTGACCACCGGCGAGTCGTATTCGCCGGCGTTAAAGGAGCAGGCGATGGCCGCTGCCGTCAGGGCCGGGCGTTCGCCGCCGCCCGAGATGGTATAAGTCACGCCGCCGTTGGCAGTGGTGCAGTCACGTAAATACTTCAGACCCTTGTCGATGATCTGCTTGGGGACCACGATGCCGGCATTGCGGCAAGCGCGTAAAGCTTGCACCTGGGTGACGGTGACCGAGCCCTCGTCGAAGCCGCCGTTATCGGAGCTGGACACATAACCCCAGCCGCCGCGCGGCGTCTGCGCCTTGCCCGTGAAGTCCACGGCCCGAGTCAGCACGTCCTGCAAGTGGCGGCGGCGGTCGTTGTCCTCCTCGTCACCGAAGACCAGTGCCAGAAAGAGCAAGGCATAGCCATGGTCGTGCATGTAGCCGCGGCCCATGCCGTTGAGCGGACTGATGAGGCCGTTGCGCTGCGTGACGTTCATGAGCCAATCGGTGGCGCGGCGCACGTTGTCCGAGTACTTGCCGTCCCGGAGCGTGCTTCCCTCCATGAGCAGAGCGACGCCGCTCAGGCCAGTCATGGCGACGGGGTAGGCGCCGCCGGACGCCTCCCAGTGGCCGTCGCGAAGCTGGGCCTTGGCCAGCCAGGCCAGGCCCTTGTTGACGACATCCTGATAGTTGGGCGGCAGCTCATCGGCGTGAAGGCTCGCACAGGCGCCAAGCAGGAACATGCAGCTTAGTATCGCGGCCGCCGATTTACGGTACATGATTGGCCTCCCCACGGAGCTGATCCACGGTTTTCTCGCCTTTCACATTATTAATAGGGAGACGAACTAACACAAGGAAGTCAACAGGCAAGATGGCTTTCAGGTCTTCTTGTAAATCCGCCCGGTGTCCACCTGCTGAAAGCCGAGGCTCTGGTAAAGATTGATCGCCGGCTGGTTGTGCTGCATGGTTTGTACTTCGGTGAGGCCGAAGTATTGCTCCTGGAGATAGCGGAGCATCTGGCTAAGCAGAAACTTGGCCATGCCCTGGCGGCGAAATTCGGTGGCTACCTCGATCTCCATGATGCCGACCGACGGCTGGTTCCAGCGCCAGCTAAACAGATCCATCTCCCACACGGCGGTGCGGGCGACCGACTGATTGGTGGATTTGTCCATGAGATGAAACTCGACCAGCTCAATGGGGCCGAGGGTACACTCCTGCCAC
>DASZFN010000625.1:0-10758 GCA_035939715.1 Gemmataceae bacterium
CGGATCCGCGCGACACTGCTGAGCGTCACGGTGCTGGACAGGGTGCCGTCCGTGATATCCAGGGTCGACGAGCCGGCCGTCGTGCCCGGCGTAAAGGTCTCCTTGATGGTGCCGCTGGGACTGCCTTCGACGATCAAGGCATCCCGGCCGGGGCCGCCATTGAACGTGATCGGCAGACCGGCGGCCAGCGCCACCAGGCCGTTGCCTTCGTTCAGGGTCAGCGTATCGCGGCCCTGGAGCCCATCGACGACGATGCTGGTAATGCCGGAGAGCGCGGCATCCGTGAAGCTGGCTCCGCCGTTGTCGCTGAGCTCGATCATGGTCGCGTCGGTGGGGTTGAGCTGGATGGCGAACTGGTCGGGTTTCGCGGTGCCGGTGATGGTCGCCACGCCGGAATTGTTGGGACCCGAGAACATGATGGATGGCACGGTCCGGCATTCCAGGCTTTCCAGGAGTGGCCGCGACCGCGGCGCCACGCGCCGCCGGGGATTTGTGGTGCCCGGGCGATACCTCAAGAAGGAACGCAAGGAGAGACGCATGAGGTAATTCCTCCTCTCAAGAGAACAGCATCCTTGGTGGCCGCCACGCGACGGCCGCCGTTCATTTGGAAAGCGCGCTTTGTCCGCTGCGAAGTGGGAAGTTGGGTAACGCGTTGCGACCGGCAGCGAAAGGACTCTCAGTTTGGAACGAGCAAGCGCCGAGCGAAGGGAATGCGCTTGCCAATCGGTCGCACGTCACCTGAGCTTCGCAAGCAGCATCGTTACAACAGAACGGTCGGCGAAGTTGTCTGCCCTTCGCCGATGCGATGCCTTTGGCGCAGATACGCACTCAGGCTCAAAGATTAGGTTCTACGACTATTTGCAAACCAAGGCAAGCAAAATTCCTGAACCCGAGGTACGGGACGCCTTCTCTCGATATCGGCGAGCCGATTATTGCCTCCCGGGGCGGCACGTCAACCCGTGAATCAGTTGTTCGAATGTGCAGAATACAGGATGCAATGTCATCGGCCACTTCCTGGCTGACTCTTTAAGCCATTCCAGATTTTCGCCATCGGCTCCCGCGGATGCCATGGAGGCTGGATTCTTGAAGTGGGACTGCCCGGCTGCGAATGCGTACATGGCCCCTTTGCACGCTGTTGATTTTGCCATCGGCGGGATTACGACGGCGCAGGTCCTCTGGCAGGTGCAGGCCGGCCAGGTGGTCCGCCCTATCGCCTAACGAGGTCGTGCTGATGATCGGCACCAACGACCTGGCCGCGGGAGCAAGTCCAGGCGCGGTTGCCGAGGCCATCGGACAGATTGTGGATGCCATTCAGGCCACATCGCCGCGGACAAGGATCCTGTTGCTCGGCATTCTGCCCCGCGGCCTTCCCACGGACCCAGTTCGTGCCGAGATTGCTGCCGCAAATGCGGGAACAGGCAAGCAGCACGCGAATCAAGTTTCGGCGGCTGCTTGACCATCCTCGTGCAATCCAGGTACACTTTACGTCATGAGCACAGCCACGAAACTTAACCTCGTACCCGTCGAAGAATACCTTGCTGGAGAGCTCGTCTCGCCCATCAAGCACGAGTACCTGGGCGGCGTCCTGTATGCCATGGCGGGCGCACGCAACGTGCATAACGTGATCGCTGTCAACATCAACGGCGCCTTGTACGTGCGTCTGCGCGGCCGACCTTGCCGGCCATTTAACTCGGACACGAAGATCCGCGTCCGGCTGCTGACACATATCCGCTTTTATTATCCGGACGCCTCGGTGAGCTGCCGGCCCAATCCACAGACTGACATGTTCCAGGACGAGCCCGCCGTCATCTTCGAAGTCCTCTCCCGCAGCACCCGCCGCATCGATGAAGGAGAAAAGAAAGACGCATTCTTGACCATTCCTTCCCTCTGCGTTTATGTCCTGGTCGAGCAGGAGACGGCCGCCGTGGTCGCCTTTCGCCGCACGGAAAGCGGCTTTGTCCGGGAAGTCTACCAGGGCTTGGACGCCATCCTTCCCCTCGGCGAAATTGGCATCGCCTTGCCTCTAGCCGACATCTACGAAACCGTACAGTTCACCCCCGAGGCGGACGACAATGACGTGGCGTGAGCGCGACCAAGTCGTTTCCCCCTGTGGAAGCGGACAGAGGGAAGGACGGTTGCGCCGGCCAAGCGCGTAACTCCAGTGCATTTGCAGACATCTGAATGGCATTACCATGAGTGGAAAAGTTATACCTTGGAAACATGCAGGTGTTGTTCTTATCGCTTCCGAAGTTCCCACCAACGCCGGGATGCGGAGGATTGGTCCTAGCAGGCGTGGAAAATGGAAAGCCTGAGCGAGTGGTTTTATCTTTTACGCGGCTGGCGGTAGAATCGGGGGATGCGGAAGCTGCTTAAACGCTGGTACGTCTGGCTTGGGCTGGTCCAGCTCCTGGGGCTTGCCGGGAGCGTGGCGCTGATCTGCTCCGGCCGGGGCCGGATTACGCAAGCGAACTTTGACCGGATTCAAGACGGGATGGTCCAGAGTGAAGTCACACAGATTCTAGGCGAAGACGATGGGGGCGAGTTTGCCGGCGGTGCAGTTAGCCTCTATTGGGAGATCTGGCATTGGAATGACGGACCCAACTCAATTACCGTTCACTTCAATGGCAACGGCCATGTCACGGGCAAAAGGATACACTTGGCGACAGTTTGGGAAACAGTAACCTGGTACGCCAAGAAGGGTGCGAAGAAGATCGGCGTCAAGTGGGACTGAAACAGAACTGCTCCGCCAGAAAGGCCCGCACCATGATGCACCTGCCTCGGCTGCTCGCCGTTCTTGCAATCTTCGCTGGCGCGGCAGGTCTATTTCCTTGCCGGGCTCTGCGAGAAACTTAAAACGTTCCGATCAGTTGCGCCGTCTCGTTGAGCCGGATTAGCCGGCGGGTTCCGAATGCTTCCCGTTTATGTGCGTGCTTCTTCGCCTGGCGGCCACCAACCTGCTTGCCAGGTGCCGCCGGCTGCCGCCGAATTTCCATCACCAGACCTCAAATCTCATTATCATGGGATCAGAATCCGCCTGTGCCGGCACTTTATCTCATGAAGCCCGTGCACGGTCAGGATATTCGGAGGTTTCTTCATGCTGCCCGCTCGCACCATCGACCTCATCCAGGCCTTGATTCCCCCGCCCGACGATTGTTCCGACGGCGAGCTGCTTGAGCGCTATTCGTCCAGCGGCAGCGGCGCCGCTTTTGCCGAACTCGTGCGCCGCCATGGCTCTATGGTCTACGGAACCTGCCGGCGAATCGCGAACAATGGCGCGGACGCCGATGATGCGTTCCAGGCCACCTTCTTTGTCCTGGCCCGAAAAGCTTGCTCCATTCGCTCGACAAACGCTTTGCGCTCCTGGCTCCACGCTGTTGCCGTGAAGGTGGCGCGCAAAGCGCGGCAACAAGCAATCAAGCGCAGGATGCGTGAGGCAGCTGCCGCCAGGCCGGAAGCAGTGTACTCATCCATGCCGGTGGCGGATTGGTGGGCTGTCGTTGACGATGAACTCAATCAACTGCCGGAGGTGCTGCGGCAGGTAATCCTCGCTTGCGACGTTGGCGACCAGAGCAGAAGCAAGGCCTCCCGGGAACTCGGTTGGCCGGAGGGCACCGTCGCGAAACGGCTGGCGCGGGCGCGACAGGAGTTGGCGAAACGGCTGGCGCGGCGCGGAGTGACGCTCAGTGTCACGGCCCTGTCGGCGGCGTTGGCTGCGGAAGCGACGGCGGCCGTGCCAGGTGTGTTGCGTGCCCAGACCATCAGCCAGGCGACAGCGTATGCGGTCGGACCGGATGTTGGTTCGATCGCAGTGCGCTCTCTGGCGGAGGGCATCATGCCCTCAATGAAAGCCAGCGTTGTGAGAATCCTGTCGATCACCGGATTGACGGCCGTGCTGCTTGCCGGCGCCGGGATCATGCTCCCCGGTGTGCCGGCGAAACTACCCGAGAAGGACATCGATCTGATCGAAGGCGCCGGCGAACTCCGGGGCGCGAAGGCCGACGGCATCCCATGGAAGGAAAAGGCGGTTCTCGAAACTCCGGGATGGTTGCCGGGATCGGTAGCCTATTCTTCCGATGGCATGACACTGGTGGTTGGGGGCAGCGGCGGCCAGGTAACTGCCTTCGACACGTCCACGAACAAGCCCAGGTGGACAGCCAACGTTGGCAGCAGCTTCGCAGCCGTGGCGTTCGCGGCGGATGGGAAGTCAATCCTGGCGAAGTCCAAAGATGGCGTCCGCTTCCTCAATCCCGAAACGGGCGCGCCTGGCGAGGCGATCGAAGAGCCCGGTGCGCTAAACGATGAGCGCTTTACGGCCGTTGGAGTGTTTCCGGATCGTGTCGTCGAGAGCGGCAGGCAAAAACTCGTCAGCCACAAAATCATTTTCGGTACCCCTCGGGGTTACGTCGTCAAGGAGTGGATCGACTCCGCGGTTCCGGGTACGATCACGGTCAGTACGGTCGCGAAGGACCAGAAACCGGCTGACCCGAATGCCGTCCCGCTGGCGGTGGATCCCGCCGGCACAAGTGCGATCATCACCGGCCCGATTGACCGCGCGACGGGGAAGAATGTCCTTTGGACGCATGTCGCCGGAAATTATAACAAGGGCAGCCCTGGCAACCGAATCCTTGAAGGCCACAAGGCGACGGTGGTGTCAGCGGCATGGTCGAAGGACGGCAGGACCGCCGTCACCGGTGATTCAGATGGACGTGTGATCGTCTGGGATGCGAAGGCCGTGAAGGAAACGAGCCGGGTCGAACTCGGCCAGCGCATCGCGGCGGTTGCCGTGACCTCGAACGGCAAACAAATTGCAGCCGTCGCCATCGGCAAGCGGGCCGAATTCTACGTCTGGGAAAGCGCGAAGCCCGCGAACAACATGAAGCCCATTCACACGGATGCCCACGATTATCAGGACTCGGTTTTTGCATGCCTCGCGTTTTCCCCCGACGATCAGCAACTCGCCGGGTGCGCGATCGAAACGAAGTGGTTGGTAAGACTCGGCGAGCTGGTGGGCCAATTGCACATTTGGGAACCGGTGAATCCGAAACGGGAGGAGAAACCTCCGGAACCGACGCCGGCTGCCGACCTCACGTGGACGGCGAGAAAGCCGATCACCCACCCGCAGTTCGACATTCGCTCCTTGGCCATTTCGCCCGACGGCAAGAAGTTTGCCGTGGACATTAATAACGGCATAAACACCGCTGTTTTCGATGTCTCCACCGGAACCAGGCTCTTCGCCGTCAGCGGATGGGGCGCTCGCTTCATCGGCAAGGACATCTATACCTGGTCCGGTTCGGTCAACCAATTCGACGCGGACACGGGAACAAAAAAAATGGTTTCTCCGCCGATAGGAGGATTGTTCAGCATCGGCGCTCAGATCAGCCCGAATGGCAAGACGCTCGCCGGGCTCGACTGCGGGGTGCTGCGACTCATTGATGCCCGGACCGGCGCCGACGCGGTTAAACTCACCGGACCAGGAAAACCGATTCGTGACCGCACCAGGACTGAACCCGACAAACAGCCTCGCAATAACGCCAGGACCTTCTCCACGAATGAGGTCTGCTGGTCGCCCGATGGCAAGCGGTTGGTGGCCGTTGACCTCGACTACGCGGTGAAACCGATCGCGATCTGCGGTCTGGCCGTTTGGAACGCCCAGACCGGCAAGCAAATGGTTAGCCGCGAAACAAGCGTCGCCGAACCCAGTGCCCGCAACCTGTGCTTCGACTTTTCGCCGGATGGCAAAAGGCTCGCCGTCGGCGGGCTCACGAGCGACAAACGCGGCGCGTCCTCTCTGGCGCTACTCGACGCCACAACGCTCAAAACCATCCGCAGCATCCCGATCGATTCGCGCGACGGCGGAGCGGATGTCACAGCCGTCGCATTCAGTCCTGACGGTGCTACCGTGGCGGCGGGGGTGAATCTGCACACTGGCAAGAGCCCGCTTGTCCGTATCTTGCTTTGGAATTCGGCAACCGGCGAGATTATCCATTTGCTCCCCGAACACGACACGCCGCTGATCACCGAGCTTGCCTTCACGCCTGACGGCAAAACGCTTGTCGCAGCGACCGGCTCCATTCTTGAGGGGCCGGAGAGCAAGGAGACGCTCCATCGCATTCTCATTTGGCGTGGCGAACCGAAAAAAAACTAGGACAGCTAAGCTGACTGAACGCGTCTGTTATAGTGTGGGACATGCTCGACAATGGCGTCCGAGACCTGGTCCAGCGTGCGCAGGCGGATGACGCACAGGCTTGGCGGCAACTGCACGACTTGATGTCCGCAAGCTTGCTCGGGGAGGCACAACGCCTGTTCGGCCGGGCCTGGCCGACCGCGAGCTGGCACGACCTCGTCCAGGTAACCTGGCAGCGGGCCTATCAGGGCTTCGATAGCTTTCGCGGTGGCCCTGATGACGAACAGACTGGCGCTATGCTCAGGGCGTGGCTCCGCCGGATCATGCGAAACGTCCATGCCAACATGCTGCGCGAGGCGAATGCCTCACCTCGGCAGCCACCGACTGCCGTTGTCTCCCTCGCCTTGGGTCAGGCGAACGAGTCAGTAAACGTCATGGAACCGCCGGCCGCAGACCCTTCGCCGAGCCATGCCGCGCGAGCCGGAGAGCGGACGGCCCGCATCGCGGAAGCCCTCGCCCAATTGACCGACCCGCTGGACAAACGGGTTGTTGAACTCGTCTTCTTCGAGTCGCGCAACTTGCGCCATGCGGGCGCCGACCTGGGGCTAACCTATGACCAGGTGCGTTACCGCCTCGACAAGGTTCTGGTCCGCCTCGGCGAGTATTTGAAAGAGCCGTTATGAATCGCTTAGAGGATCAGTGTCCACCGGATGCCGGAACCGCGGCAGGCAGGGAGGAAGCGGCTCAGCTCGTCCAGTCCATCGTGGAAGCGTTCGTCGAACAACTGCGGAACGGGCAATCGCCCGATCCGGACGAACTCATCCTGGCCCACCCGGAGGTGGCGACGGATCTGGAGCAGCGGTTGCCGGCCGCGGTGCTTCTCCACCAGTTGGCTCGGTCCCGTTACAACGATCGCATAGCTATCGTCGTTGCGCCGGCTGTCCTTCCTGAGAGCATCGGCCGCTATCGCATCCTCGGCCGACTCGGTGTGGGGTCCTCGGCGGTCGTCTACCGCGCCCACGACCCCAAGTACGACCGGGAGGTGGCGCTGAAAGTGGTCCGGGCCGTCCCGGCCTGAGTGACGAGTCGGTCGAGCGGTTCGTTCGCGATGCCCGCAGCCTGGCCCGGCTGCGGCACCCGCACATCATCCCGTTCCATGAGGCGGGACAGCATGACGACTTGCTCATCATCGACATGGAATTGGTGCGGGGCGAGACGCTGGAAGCCCGGCTCGCCCGATCGCCCTCCCCGGACCTGCGCGAGGCGGCGTTACTGGTTTCCCAACTCGCGGCGGCCTTGCCCGCACTCTGGCTTTCCCCGACGTCCAGACCGGGGACCAACTCTCCTTGCCCCACCTGGGCCGGGGGTTCTGGCCGACTGCCATGCGACCAGACGGTAATGGCCTGGCCATCGGCGCTGTCCGTGGGCCGATTTACTGGCCGTGACACCGGCCGAGGGCGGACTTCAAATCTGGGACGGCACCGCGGCGCGACAGCTAGGCGTGCCGCTCCCGCCTCCAAGTCCGCGATGAACACCGAGCCGGCAATCGCAAGGACGCCGCGTGTATTTTTTCCATAACGGATTCCCGCGGTAGGATTTGTATAGAGTGTCGTTTTCGGCACTCTCGGCACTTCCGGCACGGCAAGGAAGTTGACCCCGTTCTTGCCTTCCCGGCCACTACTTTGTGAGCAGTGAAGCCGGAGTGAGGTCGAACTAGCATGGCAACCAGGCAATTCGGGGCGTTCCTCCGTCAATTGACGCGAAGCATGACCGCGGACACCCTGGCTGAGCGAGCCGATCGGGAGTTGGTCGAACGTCTGCTCGCCGGCCCTGATGAACCGGCCTTCGAGGCCCTGGTGCGCCGCCACGGGCCGATGGTCTACCGGGTCTGCTGGCGGGTTCTCCAGCAGGCCGAGGACGCCGAGGACGCCTTCCAGGCAACCTTCCTGGTCCTCGCCCAGAAGCTCTCCACGCTAAAAAAGCACGACTCGCTGGCAAGTTGGCTCCACGGGGTCGCCCATCGCGTCGCCCAGGATGCCAGGAAGCGGACCGCCAGGCGGCGCGCGCATGAAGCGAACGCATCCGTTTCCCGTTTAGGCCCGCCGGACGACATCACCTGGAAGGAATTGCGGACCGTGCTGGACACGGAACTGGCCGCCTTGCCGGAGAAACTCCGCTCCCCGCTCATCCTTTGTTACCTGGAAGGCCGCTCTCAGGAGGAAGCCGCGCGTCATCTCGGCTGGAGCAAGAGCACGCTGAAGCGCCGCCTGGAGGAAGGGCGGGAGGCGCTGGGCCGCCGACTGACCCGTAAGGGTGTTGTCTGGCCGGCCGCCGTGTCGGGGTTGCTGGTCTCGGACTGCGTGGCCCCGGCGGCGCTGTCGCCGAATCTCGTGGGTGCTACCGTGGAGGCCGCGGCCTGCGCTCTGCTTGGGCGTGCGGCGGCCGGCGTCGTTTCAAGCAAAGTTGTCACACTCGCCCAAGGAGTTATGAAAGCCATGTTCATGAGCAAGATGAAGTCAGTCGTTGCCACGCTTATGCTCGGGGGCGCGCTGATGTCAGGGGCCCTGGTATTCTTCGGCAGGGGGTTGACCGGCCTGCCGGGACTGGCCGCCGCACCGGTCCCGCAAGACGACTCGAAGCCACCGAAGTCAGTCAGCGAACCGGCGGGCGTACCCGCGGACCGGGGATTGCGCGTGGGCGTCATCCGTGAGGACGCGCAGGTGGATCATCTGGCATGGAGTGCGGACAGCAAGATCGTGGCAGCCCTCAGCCGAAACTTCGACATCATCGAAGTCAGAGACAGTAACGGGGAGAATCCACAGAAGGTTCTATCTGGTCGCAGCACCGTCAAATTTTGGGACTCGAAGACACACAAACTGATCAAATCGCTAGGCCAAGAGAAGGGAACCAACGTCGAGGCCATCGTGTTCTCTCCGGACAAGAAACACGTGGTGATCGCAGGGTTTCAGGAGGGACAACGACCTGGCGCCCCTGGCGCCCCTAGCGCCTATTTCGTGAGAATCCTTGATGCAGAAACATGGGCGGTGAAACAAGAGCCGGACCTCGACGTTACGGTTGGTAGGCCGGAGGCCTTTGCCTTTTCGCCGGACGGCAAGACGCTCGTGATCGTCGGCCACTCGGAGCTCGCCGAAACGGGCGCCTGGGTAAAGTTGTGGGATGTGCAGAGCGGGAAGATGAAGGACGTAACAAAGTTCGCACCGGCCGGAGCGGCTGCGAACCCCGACCTAATCGGAAAACGGCCAGAGTGGCTCCAAGCGTGTTTTGCCTTCTCGCCTGATAGTAGGTTGCTGGCGGTCGTGGCGGTGAGCGACCGTTCGAAACGTGCCAAAATTCAGCTGTACGAGGCTCAGACCGGGAAACCGAAGCAAGAGTGGGACATCGGTGAATGGAAGGGAATGGCGGTCCAGGTGGCTTTCACCGCCGATAGCAAGAGCCTCGTGAGCGCCTCGGGACCAGTGAAGTTCTGGGACGTGGACACTGGCAAGGAGTTGAGGGCCTTGGAGACCAAGGGATCGGCGAATTTCGAGGTCGCGGTCTCGCCCGACGGCCGGCACCTGGCGACCTCCGGCGTCCGGAAGGAGAAAGACAAGACGATCGGCGAGACCTTCGTGTGGAATGCAAAGACCGGTGGATTGATGCGGACCCTGACCTGGGAAGATCCCTCCATGGGGACGTCCTCACTCGCCTTTTCCCCCGACGGGATGACGCTCGCTATCGGCGGACTGACCTTCAACGTGGACGTAAGAGTCCCAGGCAGCGAGGGGAAGGACCGGGGCGAACTCAAGCTTGTCCCGCTAGGTCGCTGAAGATGAGACGTGGAGGGCCGATGCCGTGGGTTACCAAGACGGGAGGTTGTCTGCAATGTCGCGCATCTATTTGGTTGCTTTGTTCGGATGTCTTTGCGCCACCCCGGCGTCGGCGGAGGTGACCCTGCCCGGCGGCCGAAAGCTCGAACAGATCGATTTCGAGCGCCACGTTATGGGCCTGTTCAGCCGGGCCGGATGCAACGCCGCCGCCTGCCACGGGTCCTTCAAGGGCCAGGGCGGCTTCCGGCTGTCCTTGTTCGGCTACGAGCCGGACAAGGACTTTCTCGCGGTTGCACGAGAAACCATGGGGCGTCGCATCAACCCGGCGAACCCGGATGAGAGTCTCTTGTTGCTCAAGCCCACGGGCAAGGTTGGGCACGGTGGCGGCATCCGCTTCGGTAAAGGCTCCTGGGAGTATCGCATCTTGCGCGCGTGGATCGGACAGGGCGCCCCCTGGAAGAAAGGCTCGGGCCAGGTCGCCCAGCTGGTCCTTACGCCGCCCGAAATCGCCTTCAAGAAGGCCCAGGAGGAACAACCGATCAAGGTCAGCGCCAGGTATGGGGACGGCAGCCACGAAGACGTCACTGCGTTCTGCGACTTCCGCAGCAACGACGATGCCGTCGCCCAGGTCTCTAACCTCGGGATCGTGAACAGCCTCCGGCCCGGCAGCACGGCGATCATCGTCTCCTACCGGGGCAACGTCCAGCCGGTGCGGGTTTTGGTGCCGATGGAGTTGCCGGCCGGCTTCATCTACCCGCAGATCCCCGAGCGCAACTACGTCGATCGCGAAGTGTTCGCCCGGCTCCG
>DASZFN010000626.1:0-7129 GCA_035939715.1 Gemmataceae bacterium
AAGGGGATCGTCGAGAACGGCTGGTACCTGCACCAGGAGCGCGTCGGCTTCCCTGACGGGTCCGATCTGTATGACTTTCCCATGTCAGACAACTTCCATTTCGGAGTGTTGAAGCTCCTCGCGCTTTTCAGTTCGGACACGGCGGTGATATTCAATGTCTTCTATCTGCTGTCGTTTCCGTTCGTGCTGCTCACGTCGCTTGCGGTCCTTCGTCAATTAGGGATTGCCGGCCGGCTGGCGGTGGTGCTGGCTCTCCTGTACACGTTCCTGCCGTTTCACTTTCTGCGCGGCTTGCGCGGCCACGTTTTTCTTATGTCGTACTTCATGGTTCCGCCCGCCGTTCTGGTGGCGCTATGGATTTGCCTGGCTCGGGGGGCCTCGTCACCATCGCAAGGGCAGACAAGAGAGGTTACAACTTTCACGAAATCGCAATGGTTGGTGGTTTTCTCGATTTGCCTCGGACTCTCCTCTACCGGCATCTATTACGCCTTCTTTGCCTGCTTCCTGTTTGGTGTGGCGGGGTTAATCTGTCTGAGCAGGGGCGATGTTCGGGGCGCCGTCATCGGCCTGGCGCTCGTCGGGCTGGTCTCGCTTGGCGTGGTCGTCAACCTGTTGCCGAATATCCTTTACCGCCAGACTCATGGCGCCAACCCCGAAGCCGTCGTGCGCGTGCTGGCCGCTCCCGAAGTTTTTGGGATGAAGTTTACACAGCTTGTGTTGCCAATGAGCATGCACCGGATCGGCTGGCTGGCCCAGTGGAAAACGGCCTATAACGCCGCCTTGCCTGTCGGTTGCAGCGATTTCGGCTACCTGGGCCTGTTCGGGGTGCTCGGCTTTGTGGGTCTGCTCGGCCGATTCCTTTTCCGCAGAGCAAAGCCGTCCCCGCCAGATCTTCTAGATATCGTGCAAGTATTCAACGTTTGTGCCGTGCTCCTTGCCACGGTTGGCGGTTTCGGCATGGTGGCGAGCTTGTTTGCCGGCGCCTGGCTGAGGTGTTTCGAGCGCATGAGCATTGTCATCGCCTTTCTGTCACTGCTTGGGGTGGGCGTGGTCGTCAATCGGTGGCTCGACCGCTTCCCCAACATCAGCCGATCCCGATTCCTCCTACCGGGTATTCTGGGATGTGTGCTTGCCGGCGCGCTCTGGGAAGAGACCAGCAGCTTTTTCGTTCCCAGTTATGCGGCCCTGCGCAAGGAATATGCCCAAGACGCTTGCTTCGTTAGGGCAATCGAAGCCAGCCTCTCCCCGGGCGCCGCCATCTTCCAATTGCCTTATGTGCCGTTCCCGGAGAACGGCTTCTTACATCGCATGGGCGATTACGAGCATTTCCGGGCATACCTGCGCTCCCGGACGCTGCGTTGGAGCTACGGGGCAATCAAGGGGCGGGCGGGGGATGCCTGGCAAAAGAGAACGGCCAACCTTCCGGCCGAGCAAATGGCGTCCCAACTTTTGGCGGCCGGATTCGAAGCCATCTATGTTGATCGCCACGGCTTCGACGATAACGGCGTTCGCCTTGAGCAAGAGCTCACGCAGTCCGTGGGCCGGCCCGTGCTGGTCAGCCCGGATGCCCGCTTCGTGCTCTTCAAGCTCTCGAATTACGAGGCTGCTAGCGCACGACAGGGCCGGTAACTGACCTTGGCAAGCGCGCCGCAAATCAACTATAACCGTGTCGCCCTGGCGGGGCCGGAACAGAGACCCAACCACCGCAAGGACGCGACATGGGAAACGGCCGTCTGAACCCTGGCGTTCTTCCTTTCTCAGGCAAGTTCTATTCAACAAACTCGGCGCGCGCCCTGGCCGTGGCCGGCATCGTGTTGCTCGTCTTATGCGTTTGGTGGTGGACGCTCAGCGTTAAGCGCAATCATCTTGCCAACGGCCAGCGCACCTGGATTCCCCCGGCGAACGTGCTGGGGATCGACTTCTTGAACAACTACTATGCGTCCCGGCACTGGCATAAGGGCGGCGACCCTTACAACGAACAGTTCGGCGATCCGCTGAGCCGGCCCTTCATCTATGCACCCGTCATGCTGGTGCTGTTTGGCTGGTGCCGGTTTCTCTCGGCGTGGCAAGCGGTTATCGTGTGGATGGCGGCGCTGACCCTCATGACAGTGATCGCCGCCGTGATGTGCCGCAGAAATCGCAAACAGCTTGATTTGTGGCCCTTGCCGTTGCCCTTTGTCGTCGCTGCGCTCCTGTGCTCGACGCCGATTGCTTTTGAAATGGAGCGCGGCAATTGCGACATGCTGGTGCTCGTGCTGTTGTTGCTTGCAGGCGCGTTGTTGCCGAAGCGCTCGCTCGGCAACGATGTGCTGGCGGGCGGCTGCCTGGCTCTGGCTGTATGGATCAAGATCTACGCTGGTGTGCTCGGACTTGGCTTACTGGCCTTGCGGCGCCCACGCGCTGCGGTCTGCATGGCGCTGGCTTACGTCGCGTTCGGCCTGGCCGATTACCCGGATACCGTGCGGCACATTGCCAGCACGCGCTCCTTCGTGCAGCATTACGACATCACCATCCATCCGAGCGCACACCCCTTTGGCATCTATTGGAGACACTTGTGGGCGGGAACCTGGCTCGCCGGCATTCCGGGGCTACTCGGCGCCGCCTGCGCGCTGCTGCCGATTGTCGCCTGGGTCAGTTATCGCATGTACCGCAGCACCAGAACGCCCGCCCTGGTCTTCCCCTATCTGGCCTGGCTGGTGGGTATCGGCACCTTCCTGTCGCCCGTTTCCAATGACTACAATCTGTTCTTTTTACCCGTTGCGGCGCTGGCAGTTTGGGACCGGCGCGACTGGGTGCTGACCCATTTGCTCATGGCTCCCTTGCTTCTGTGGTGGCAGCCTTTGCAACTACATATCGGCAATGACGTGGTCTTTTACTTCAAGCTAGCCGGCGTCTGGGCAGTCGCCTTGAGCATTGGCACGCGCTGCCGGGAGCAGCCAGCAATGGATTTGCGCCGAGGAGAAATGGAGACGTCGGCCTCACCTGCACAGCCAGGGCTTGCTGCATAATTTTCGTAGGTCATGAGGCTAACCGAATTAGTCAGGATCCTGACCTATTGACGTGTATAGATGCAGCCGCGCAAGGGGATCCCTTGCCGGGGCATGATGCGCAGCAATTCCTGCAGCCTGGGTTCCTGGGACTCGGCTTCCGCAAGCACCAGATAGGCGGCATCGCAGGCCGAACCGAGCGTCACCAGCTCGGGCCTGCCATCCCAAACCGGCGCCTTGATGAGAGTCCAGCCGAAGCGCATCCGCAGATGCCGCAACACGGCACGCATGGCCTCGCTGCAGATTAATCCGCCGCCCTCCTCCGGGCGCTTCCCCGCAGCCAGCACGTGCAACCCCGCTAGCCCCGTCTCCTGAACGGCGCGCTGAAGGGAAGCCGAGCCGCTCAATACCTCTTGAAGCCCCGGGCTCGACGGCAGCCCGAGCAGATGTGTCACTTTTGGCTCATAAGGATCGGCATCGACAACCACACAGGTCTTGCCTTCCCTGACTCTGGTGACCGCAATGTTGAGCATGGTGGCCGCCGGCTCGTGGCGGCTGCTGGCAGCGGCGATCAGGATTGCGTGCGGTCCGGCCGCAGAAGCGTGTGCTGCCAGGTCGCGCAGCAGCGTGCGATATTGATCGCTGAGCGGATCCTCGGGCTGATGGAATGCCGTCAATTCCTGGGAGAATCGTTGTGCCGCGGGCAGCAGCTCGGGTTGCAGACGATGGAGCGGTCGAAAAGAAACACCGGCCGCTCGCGGCTTCGCTGCGTCTTCGGATGTTGCCGGGGCTTCTGCTCTGTGGACGGCTGCTCGAGGAGCGAGTGCCTTTCCCGCCGCGTTTCCGGGAGCCATGACCGACGGTGATCCTTCAACCAGTTTGTGCGGCCCGCCAACCTCGATGAACGGAATTTCCACTTCTTCGGCGGGCGGCTCAGCGACTGTGACAGCAGGACAAGGGGCGGCCGTCAGATCGCCGCGCGGAGCGTGCGCGCTATCGACTTTCCAGAGTGCCTCGCGAATCCTTGCCATGACGGGCTCCTCGCCTGAAGTCGTCTGTGCGATTCAGGCTCTGACACGCGCCGCTTCAGGCCGGTCGCCGGGGGGAAGCGAACAGGCGGCGCGCGCGGCCGGGGTCTCGTGGTCCTTCGGGATGATGGTGTATTTCAATCTTCGGTTCCGGCGCCACAGGCTGTAGTGTCGGTCCGGTGATCTCCACTTCCGAATTATCGTGACCCTCTTCGACCACATTTTCTTCGGAAAGAATCTGGCCGTCGTCGGCTTCTTGCTCGTCGGATTCAGCCAAGCCTACCCGGACCAACGCCTCCATGGCCGCCTCCGCGTCCACGGCCGTTTCGCCGGCGCTATGAGCGAGCGTAAAAGCTTGGTGGGCGGCTCGATTAAGAAAGCGGGGGATGCCGCGCGCGCCGCGCGCCACGATCTCCAGCGCCTCGTCGGAGATGATCTGCTCCGGGACCGCCCCCACGCTGCGCAATTGATGAACCAGGAAATCCGCCGATTCATGCAGGCCCAGAGGCTCCAGCCGAACGCGCACTGCCAGGCGTTGATCAAACGCGGCCAGGGCGCGAAGCTCCAGGGTTTCCAGGATACTGGGCAAAGCCACAAGGACCATTTGAACCGCCTTGCCGCGCTTGCCCTCTAGATTGCCCAACAAGCGCAACTCCTCCAGCAAGTCCGGCGCAAGGTGCTGCGCCTCGTCGAGGACCAGGACGCTGCGCCTGCCTGCCTCGTAGTTCTTAAGCAAGAACTCTGTCAGGGCGAGCCGAAGCGCTTGTTCCGTGTATCCTTCGTGCGGCAGTCCCAGGTCGTAGCTGATAGCCTGGAGAAGGCCGGACCGATCGGCAAAATGGCTGTTGGTGAGGAACGCGCAGCAAACCGTTTCGCCGAGCCGATCCACGAGGATATGCCCCAGGATGGTCTTGCCGGTGCCGGGCTCTCCGGTGAGCAGCGCTAGGCCCTCATCGTCGTTGATGGCCAGGATCAAGCGGGACAGGGCTTGTTCATGGCTGGTCGCGGGGTAATAGCACTCGATATCGGGAATGCCCCGAAACGGCCGCTGCCGCAAGCCGAAGTGCGTTTCGTACATGGTTCGCTGTCCCCTGGAGATCGCGTGGGCGCGCGTTCCCTTATCCAAAAAAATCGGCCGGCCATGCCCAGCGACTTGAACCAATCTTCACGTAGCCCAGGCGCGGCCCGGCGCACCCCTCGTTCCCAGGCTCTGCCTGGGAACGCACTGCTTCTGAGGCTTCGCCTCGCGAGGCAGAGCCTCGCGGGCAGCGGGTTCCCAGGCAGAGCCTGGGAACCAGGTAGGTCTTTCTTCCAGCGGCGGATAAAAAGATCTCTAGCCCGACCAGAACCGCCTCCACCAGGTTGAAACACATGACCCTCGCTTCGCGCACCTGTCGCCTCATGACTCTCGGCTGCAAGGTCAACCAGTATGAGACGCAGTACGTCAAGGAGATGCTCGAAGCCAACGGCTACCGCGAGGCGGCAGAGGGCGAGCCGGCGGACTTATGCATTGTCAATACCTGCACGGTCACGCATGAAGCCGACGCGAAAGGTCGGCAACTTATTCGCCGGCTGGCCCAGGAGAACTCCCGGGCGGCTATTGTGGTCATGGGCTGCTTCGCGACTCGTGACCCGGACGCCGTGGCCCGTCTGCCGAGCGTCACCAAGGTGATCACGGATAAGGCGCGCGTGGCCGAGGACTTGCGCGAGTTCGGCGTGACTCGTGCCCCATCCGGCATTGCGCGTTTCGACAACCATCGCCGGGCCTTCGTAAAGGTTCAGGACGGCTGTCTCCTCAATTGCAGCTTTTGCATCATCCCCAAAGTGCGGCCCATCCTGCGCAGCCGGCCGCCGGACGAGATTGTTGCGGAAGTTTCCCGGCTGGCGGCGGGCGGATGCAAGGAAGTGGTGCTTACCGGGATTCATCTCGGCCATTATGGAATCGATCTGAGCAAGGGCAGGCCAAAGGAAGAATGGTGCCGGCTCTGGCATTTGATCGAGCAACTGGATCGGCTGCCCGGAGATTTCCGCGTGCGGCTCAGCAGTCTGGAGGCAGCCGAGGTCCGCGGCGAATTGGTCGAGGCCCTGGCGCGGTCCACGCGCATCTGCCCGCACCTGCATCTCTGCTTGCAAAGCGGCTCGGATCGGGTCCTGGCTTTGATGAAACGGCGCTATCGGGTTACAGGATTCCTGGAGCGCTGCCGACGCCTGCGCGCCGCTTTGGACCAGCCGGCGTTTACTACGGATGTGATTATCGGCTTCCCAGGCGAGAGCGAGGTGGACTTCGAAGAAACCTGCCGGGTGATTGAGGAAGCCGGCTTTTCCAAGCTCCACATCTTCTCGTACAGCGCCCGCCGCGGCACCCTGGCTGCAGATTTACCCGGGCGAGTGCATCCCGCGGTAGTCGCCGAGCGACGCCGGCGCTTGCTGGAGCTGGAGTCCTGGCTTGCCAGGAACTACTTTCGGAGCCTGCTAGGCCGGCGTCTGGACGTTCTCGTCGAAGGTGAAGCGCCGGCATGGCCGGGACATGTACGCGGGACTTCCTGCCGATATGCCCCCGTAGTCTTCGAAGGATATGCGCCGGCGCTGCTGGCCCAGCGTGTGCCTGTAATTGCTCAAGCAGAAGCGGCAGGCGTCGTGCTCGCTCGCCCCGACCCCAAGGCGATAGCCGACCAGGCAGGCCACAATGGCGATGCTTCGAGTCGAATTCCGTTGCCGCAGCTATAGCAACCAGCCTTTTCTTGGCCGTTGACCTAAGTATGATAAACTACCCACAAGACGCCCACAGAACTCGCCACTGGACTGGCGTCGCGGCCTTGCTGGAGATACTCCCATGGCTAACCCCAGTCGTCATATCGTCGTGGAGCGCGACAAAGATGTCTGTACCATACGTCTGCGCCGTGGGCGAATGAATGAAGCCGACATCCTGGAACTGTCCGACCAGATCATCGGCCTGATCCATGACGAGGGTTGCCGGAAGATGGTGATCAGTCTTGGGCCGGGACAGTTGGAATGCCTGTACAGTGTCTTTCTGGCGAAACTGGTGATGATTCGCCGCATCATGAACGAAGCGGGCGGGCAACTCAAACTGTGTGACGCAACGCCGGAAACAGT
>DASZFN010000627.1:0-8506 GCA_035939715.1 Gemmataceae bacterium
GGTCCGCTTGGTTTCTTGGCCGTTGACCAGGCGGGCGAGGCCGAAGTCGATGATCCAGCAATGACCTTGCATGTCCACCATGAGGTTCGCCGGCTTCAGATCGCGATGGAGAACGTGCGCATCGTGGGCATGTTGCAGGGCCTCGGCCGTGTCCGCCATCACCTGCGCCACGGAGCGGAAGTAAGCCATCGATAGCGTGACCTTGGCTGCCCGAGGCAGAGCCTGTTCGGAAGCTCGCTCCGACCAGCGTTCACCAGGCCGGCTATCCATCCCCTTCGTTCCTAAACTCGAGTTTGGGAACCAGGGGGAAGTCTGCGTGGTGCCGAACGCATCGCGTGCTGGGCCCGGCGCCGGCCGCCCGGACAGCTGCTCGCTCTCGGCCGAAACGACGCCGGCCAACTCGGCCAAGCTCAGCGTCTTGCTGTGGGGCCGGGAAGTTTCCAGCTTCCGCGCGGTCTCGACGGCGCGGTCCAGGGCGGCCCCTTTGATGTACGGCATGACGAAATACTGCATCGGTCCCTCTTCGCCGGCCGCGTGAATCGGCACGATGTGCGTCTGGTGCAATTGGGCGAGGACACGTTGCTCGCGCATGAATTTCACGCGGAGAGCCAGGGAGATCCCACGCTGCCGGATGGTCTTCACCGCCACGCGACGACGCAAGCGCTCGTGCCAAGCTTCGTAGATCTTCCCCATCCCGCCATGACCGATCTCGCGCAAAATGCGGAATTCACCCAGCGATCGCGGCATTTCTTCGCCGCCGTCCGGCCGCGCCTCCTCCACCATCCTGTTCATGCCGGCCAGCGTGCGCGCATCGTCCGCCAGCTCCGGATGGGCGGCGCAGAAATCGCTCACGACGGCGTCGCGGTCGGCCGCCTTCTCGAACGCTTGCAGAAACTGGGCCAGGATGTCATCCGCCACGTCGGCTGTGGATTGGGACTCGTTCACCGTTCGACTCCTTTGTCGAAACGTGCAGGGTGGCCCCGGTCTTGGACGCCCACTCATTGGCTTGGAGCTGGATGGTGGGCGTCAAAGACTCGGCCCACTTACCCCGTCGTTAATCACGGTATAATCTCCGCCACAGGTCCTTGAGACGTCGCAAGGCACGAACGTAGCGGACGGTAGCCGCGTTTTCGGTGATGCCGAGCACCTGAGCCGCTTCCGGGAACGCGAGCTGATCGTAGTGCCGCATCCACAAGATTTCCCGGTCACCGTCCTTGAGCCGGTTGAGCGCCTGCTGCATGCATTGGCGCAGCTCGTCGCGGACGATGGCTTCGCTCGGGCTGGTGCCGGCGGCCACCAAGCCCAAGCCGAGTTGCTCCGACGACTCCTGTGGCCAGGGCTGGTTCTTGCGGGCGTCGCGAAGGCCGCGTGTCTCGCGCCGCCAGGTCTCGATCAAGCAATCGCGGACAATCCCGTAGAGCCAGGCGTAGGGTGAGAGCGCGTTTTGCTCCTTGAACCGCGGCCACTTGCGCTGGGCCAAGAAGAACCCGTCGTTCACGATTTCTTCCGCATCCACGCGTGAAGCCAGAGCCGGATCGAGTCTGCGGCGGACCATCGCTAGCAGCCGGGGTCGATACTCCTCCAGCAATTGTCCCAATACGACCATGTCGACCACGGACGACGCCGCGAATTTGTCGGGATTCATATGCGCTCATTGTGCAACAGATGACACGGGCCTTCTCAATACTAACCGGTGAGTGGCGCCACAGTCTTACCAGGACCCACCAGGGCGATGACTGTTCAGGGACTTGCTCCACAGTGCTCCCGCAACGCCACAGCGCATTTTCTCATCACCAACCTTCGCCTGGCACGAAGAAAGTCGACCATGCCCTACCAGGCGCGCAGCCTGGTGCCTTTACCAAATCGGATACGCTCTGCGTGGGCCAATCTGGGCCCGAGGCCGCTGCGCCGGGCGAAGCGAGTACGGCTGGGTGATGGCGCAAAACTGTTGCCAGGCCCGCTCATCGCCTGTCTTCGCTAGCTGCACCAGGGCATGCACGACTTCCCATTGCATGCCGCCAATAGTACAGACACCAAACGGGGGCCAGTTAGAGAAAAATCTTCTTTAGCAAGAAGAAAAAACAGAGCCGCCGCGATTCCAGGATCTGTCTTAGGATGCCTCGTATGGATCGATGCACAAGCCTTTTGGACATTGCAGACCGGGGCCTTGTTCACTAATCTTTCGGCTACGATTCCGATCCGCTCCGATTATCATGACATTGGGAACACCCAACCAGGCTGTTTGAGATGGACAAAATCGTGGGCGAACTGAGAACCATCGAACAAGCGTATGAGTCGGCCCGGGCCGCGTATGCTTCGCTGGGAGTGGACACGGAGCACGCGTTGGCAGTACTCCGCGGCGTGCCGATCTCTCTGCATTGCTGGCAGGGAGATGACGTGGGCGGCTTTGAGAAGAGCGGAGCGGAATTGGGCGGCGGCCTGGCTGTGACGGGCAACTATCCTGGAAGGGCACGCACGCCTGCGGAGCTGCGCGCTGATCTGGACGTGGCCCTGTCACTGATTCCGGGCAGGCATCGGCTTAACTTACACGCCATGTACGCCGAAACCGGCGGACAGCGGGTCGAGCGCAATGAGCTGGAAGCGGCTCACTTCCAGAGCTGGATCGATTGGGCCAGGGCGAAGCGACTGGGGATGGATTTCAATCCGACCTTCTTCGCTCATCGCAAAGCTGCCGACGGCTTTACCCTGGCGCATGCCGACGCGGGCATTCGCCGATTCTGGATTGAGCACGGCATCGTCTGCCGGCGCATCGGCGCCGCCATTGGCAAGGCGCTAGGAACGCCGTGCGTGACCAACGTCTGGATCCCCGACGGCTCCAAGGACACGCCGGTGGATCGCAAAGGACCACGGCAGCGGTTGGCCGAAGCGCTTGACGCCGTCTTTGCGGAGCCGCTCGATCCCCGGCACAACCTGGATGCGGTCGAGAGCAAACTGTTCGGCATCGGCTCCGAGAGCTACGTGGTGGGTTCGCATGAGTTCTACCTCGGCTACGCCATCAAGAACCGGAAGCTTCTCTGTCTCGACGCCGGGCACTTTCACCCCACGGAGGTGCTCTCCGATAAGATCTCCTCGGTTCTCACGTGGCTGGACAAAATCTTGCTGCACGTGAGCCGGGGCGTGCGCTGGGATAGCGACCATGTCGTGACCCTGACGGATGAGCTGGAGGCCATTGCCCAGGAGCTGGTGCGTGGCGATTACCTCGGCCGCGTCCACATTGGTCTCGATTTCTTCGATGCCAGCATTAACCGCGTGGCGGCCTGGGTCATCGGCGCCCGCTCCATGATCAAGGCCTTGTTGCTGGCGCTGCTGGAACCAATCGAGAAGCTGCGGGAGCTGGAGGCGGCAGGCGACTTCACCGGACGCCTGGCCTGGCTAGAAGAAATCAAGACGCTGCCGTCTGGGGCGGTGTGGGATTACTACTGCTTGCAGCAGAATGTCCCCATTGGCCCGGCGTGGCTCAATGAAATTCGCAGGTATGAGCGCGACCTGCTCGCCCGACGTGTCTAGACCAATAGGCGGGCGAACTACGCGCCGCCAAGGGAATAGCCCGCGCCGTTCACGGTGTGAATCAGTCCCGGGCTTTGCAATTTCCGGCGCAGGCAACGGATGTGCTGATCGATCGCTCGCTCAGCCACAACCCCCTTGGTCCGAACCGCGGCGTCGATTAATTCCGCTCGACTGAAGACCCGGCTCGGTTGGCGGAGAAAACATTCTACGAGTCGAAACTCGGTCGGCGTCAGGTACAGCTCTCGGTCATCGAAGAAAGCTCGGTGCCGAAACAGATCGATGCGCAAGCCCTGGAAGGCGAGTATGGCGATCTCCTCGTCCGCAGCAGAATTCAACGGAAAGACCTCCTTGCGTCGAAGGCTAGGGGCGAGTCGTAGGCGGCAGACTGCGAGGGCGAAGCCGCAAGCGGCGGGCTACGATTCAGAACCTATCAGCGCCGCGCCGAGCTTGCGGTTAGCCGAAGCGGCCCGTGATGTAGTCTTGCGTATCCTTGACGTGGGGATTGGTGAACAGAACATTGGTTGGTCCGTATTCGATGACCCGGCCAAGGTACATGAAGGCCGTGTATTCGCTGGTGCGCCCCGCCTGTTGCATGTTGTGCGTCACGATGAGAATGGAGTAATGGCCGCGCAACTCCTGCATCAGGTCCTCGATCTTGCCGGTGGCGATGGGATCGAGCGCGGAGCACGGTTCGTCGAGCAGCAAGACCTCCGGTTCGCCGGCCAGGGCGCGGGCAATGCAGAGCCGCTGTTGCTGTCCTCCCGACATCGCCAGGGCGCTTTCGTGCAAGCGATCTTTTACTTCCTCCCAGAGCGCCGCGCCGCGCAAACTGCGTTCGCAGACTTCTTCCAGAATGGAGCGATTGCGCTCGCCGTCAATCCGCAGCGGATAGACCACGTTCTCAAAGACGCTCATGGGAAAAGGGTTCGGCTTTTGAAAGACCATTCCCATGCGCTTGCGCAGCTCGATGACATCGACGGAAGGACCGAAGATGGCATCGCCGCTGAGAGACATGCCGCCGCTCACGCGCACGCCGTCGATCAAGTCATTGAGGCGGTTTACCGAGCGCAACAGCGTGGACTTACCGCACCCCGAGGGACCGATCAGGGACGTAATCTTCCCCTTGGGAATGTTCAGGTGCACATCAAAGAGGGCCTGTTTCAGTCCGTACCAAAGGGAGAAATGCTCGATGTTGACCACCGGAGATTCATGAGCCAGCGATGGGTGGAGGTAAGTTTCCACTTTTTCGCCGCGGCCAATGGCCAGCAAACGGCCGTCAACCATATCCGGACGGGTGCCGGCGGCTGGCGGGTGAGGCAGGGACGGGTTCATATGAAATGTGGTCGCGTTTTGGGAAGAAGATTGTGATACCACCATGGCGAGCTCCCCTTAGAATTGGTTGGCCACGTAGCGCTTGCGCAGCCGGTTGCGGATCAACATGGCCGCGGCATTGAGCGTGGCGATCAGCACAACCAGCAGCAGCGTAGTCGTGAACACCAGAGGCTGGGCGGCCTCGCTGTCCGGGCTCTGAAAACCGACGTCGAAAATGTGAAAGCCCAGGTGCATGAAACTGCGTTCCGGGTGCACGTAGGGAAAGACGCCGTCGACCGGCAATTTCGAGGTCCATTTGGAGGCGCCCACGAGCATGAGCGGCGCCACCTCGCCGGCGCCTCGCGCCATGGCCAGGATCATGCCGGTCAAAATGCCGGGCATGGCGCGCGGCAGGACGATGCGGCGAATCGTTTGCCATTTGCTTGCCCCACAGGCGTAGGAGCCTTCGCGCATCGAGCGGGGCACGGCGGCAATCGCCTCCTCCGTGGCAACGATGACCACCGGTAAAGTGAGCAAGGCCAGCGTCAGCGCCGCCCAGAGCAGCCCGCCCGTGCCGTAGGTGGGACTCGGCAATTTCGCCCGGAAGAACAGATCGTCGATCGAGGCGCCGATGATGTAACAGAAGAAGCCCAGCCCAAAGACGCCGAAGACAATGCTGGGCACCCCGGCCAGGTTGTTGATGGCAATACGCACCGCGCTGACGATCGGCCCCGGCCTGGCATATTCGCGCAGGTACAGGGCTGCCAGCACTCCAAAGGGCACGACCAGGAGCGACATGAGCAGGGTCATGGCGGCGGTGCCCCAGATGGCGGGGAAGACGCCCCCCTCGGTGTTAATGGCGCGCGGCTCATCGGAAAGGAATTCCCACCAGCGCGACAGGTAGACGCGGATTTTGTCCCCGAAACTCAGGCGGTTTGCCGGATAGAGCCGCAAGATATCGGCGAGGGCAAGATCCTTTTGGCGCCCGTCCACAGCCTTCAGGCGCATTTTGAAGCGGCTGTTCTCTTTCTCAAGCCCGCTGATTTCCACCTGCAGCCGCGCTTGTTCCTGGTTCGCCCAGGCGGTTGTCTCCTGCAAGCGCTGCTCGGCGCGACCGAACTGTTCCGAGTCCCGCCCGTGGCCAAGCTCGGCTTCCTGGAGCGCCAGCCGGGCGGCTTCCAGCTTACGGCCAACCGCGCCGATATCTTTCCTTTTCACCTTTTCCCCGCGCTCGACGCGCTCGAGAACAGCATCACGGTATTCTTCATATTTGGCCAGAATCGCGGCGGGTTCCGTGGCGATTTCCTTTCCGTCTATCAGAAAGGCCTGGGGGATACCCAGGAAACGCCCGTCGTTGGTGGTGCGTTCCACAACCATGGCCCACTCCGGGCGCGATTCCTCGGCGATCTCGAAGTCGCTCAGCCAATGCTGGCGGGTTTGCGTCAGATCGAAATTGGCGGTGCGAAAGAGGCGCCTGCGAGCCAGGCCCTTGTTCTCGGCCAGAGCTTTTTCCGCAGCGGCACGCGCTTGAGGCGGGAGCGCCGCAATCGTGCTGGCATCAGGGTGATAGGTGTCGGCGCGGATTATTTCTCCCAGGTAAGGCGTGCCTTTCACCGTGTGCACCTCGACCACGGCAACCGGCCAGAATGTGGCGCCGCCCTGGTAGAAGACCAGCACGAGGAGCCCGATAATCATCACCAGGCAGACGGCGAGCGCTCCGCCGTTCAGCCACACCAGGGGCTGGCCATGGGCGAGCAAAGAGGTCCGCGACTTCGGACGCTGGCGAAAGCGCGCCGGCGCGCCGGTCGTTTCCTTGGGCAGGGCGGAGGACGCACTCATAGCTGGTAGGCCCTCCTGCGGAAGCGCAGCCGGATCATCTCGGCGATCGTGTTGAGCACGAACGTCATGGCAAACAACGTCAAGGCCGCCAGGAACAGCACGCGATAGTGCGAGCTGTTGGGCACGGCTTCCGGCAATTCCACGGCAATATTCGCCGACAGGGTGCGAAAGCCGTTGAAGATGTTCATCTCCATAACCGGCGTGTTGCCCGCGGCCATCAGCACGATCATGGTCTCGCCTACGGCGCGGCCCAGGCCGATCATGACGGCCGAAAAGAGCCCGCTCATCGCGGTCGGGATGATGATGCGATGCGCGGTCTGCCATTGGGTTGCCCCGCAACCCAGGGAAGCCGAGCGCAGGTGCTCGGGGACGGCAGTCAAGGCGTCTTCGGCAATCGTGTAAATGATGGGGATAATGGCGAAGCCCATGATGAAGCCGACCACCAGGGCGTTGCGTTGCACGTAGGTGCCCAGCAACTTGCCGCGCGGATCAAAGCCCATGGCGTTGAGCGAGCCTCCCAGGGCCCAGGCCAGCGTTAGCGCGGCCAGGAAAGCGAGGACGAATTTGCCGAGATCGGCCAACGCACTCGGGAACCGGCCCCAGCGGCCGGTGAGCCGCCGGAAACGCGGGTTGATTACTTCGGCTAGGAACAGGGCCACGCCCACGCCCGCCAGGGGCAGCAGCAGCATGGTCCAGCCGCCGGTGCTGCTGCCGTGCCCTCCTGCCAACCAGCCCTTGAAATTGCCATGAAAGAATAACCGTTCAATCCCCGGACCCAGGAGCGCTGCGGCTGCGATTCCCAGAGGCAGGACGGCACAGATAAAGACAAAGCGCCGGCGGCCGAGACGCAAAGCCAATTTCTCCGGCAACAGTTGCCAGAGATAAGCGCCCAGCAGAAATGCACCGGGCACGGTAAGGAAGCAGGCCAGCACGGCAGGCAGCACGTCCTCGACGAACGGCGCCAACACCAGCGCGGACAGGAAGCCCAACACGACGCTCGGCAGACTGGCCATCAACTCGATCGTGGGCTTGACGAGGGCACGGGTACGAGGATGCAAGAACTCACTCGTATAGATCGCCGCCAGGAGCGCCAGCGGGACGCCCATGAGCAGCGAATAGAAAGTGGCCTTCAAGGTGCCGAACACCAGCGGCCAGAGGCCGAGTTTCGGCTCGAATTCGTCGCTGCCGCTCGACGATTGCCAAACGTGCGCGGGCGCGGCATACCCCTCATACCACACCGGCCGAAACAGGGAGCGCAGCGTCACTTCCGGATAGCCCGGGTTGACGGCCCAGCGCCACATATTGCTCGACGTCTGGGCCAGCAGCCCGTCGTCCTTGGGAGCGATGGCCAGGTCCTGGATCGGCTGTCCCTTTTGCGTCTGGACTTCGGCAAGGGACTTTTCGCTCGTCACGTAATAGAGACGCACGCTGCCGTCCGCGTAGCCGGCGGCCATCAAGCGCGTGCGGCCGGAAACGGCCAGGGCCGTGACGGCGGCGCCTGAACCGGCCAGCGTATGGGCAGGCGTCATGACCGCGCTGTCTGCGGTGGCGGCATCCGGGGACGCGGTCCGAAACCAGGCGCGGATGCGGCCGGATGAATCCCCCACCAGCAAGGTTGTCTTGCCGATCAGGAATTGCACCGCCGTGAGCGACAGCCCCGGCTGGCCCAGGAATTCGGCATTTTCAACTACTTTGGGATTTTCAATATCCTGCGCGCTGACGCGAATGAATTGCCCGTCTTCCCAGACAACGAAAACATTGTCGCCCACGCCGGAAAGGAGCAGGTACCTGGGCAGACTGCCGTCGCCGCGCGGCGGCAGAGGCAATT
>DASZFN010000628.1:0-14480 GCA_035939715.1 Gemmataceae bacterium
ACCTGGGAGGTCCAAGCCACGATCGCGCAGGTCAGGCCTTCAGGTTGGTAGTCGGTTGGATTGTAATCCACTTGAAGCAAGCGCACAAGAATTGGACCGGGCTTAGTCCTGGCAATGTCTGTTGCCACGAGTCTGAGACCAAGCTTGAGGAAATAGATTTCGCGCTCCGTCAGCCGCACCGATGCCTCGACGGCTAACCAGAGGTCCTTGGTGATCCGGAATGCGTTGCCAGGCTCCGGGGGCAAAGGAAGATGCTCCGCAAAAAGATCAATTGCGATACCCCAGTTGGCCTTCTTCAAGAGTCTGAACTGGTAAGCGGCTGCCATTGCAGGTCCCTAGCAAAACCAGAGCCAGCGAAATACCGACGAATGGAAATAATGTTCAACAGCAATTGCACCCGGTTCTTGCCGTAGGTTTGTACCTCGCCTGACATACTCGAGTCGGTGAGGATCGGCCTGAGCGTTGTACATCGGCGCGAATTGCGTGAGCCAGGTTGTCGCGTCGTCATCTTCGAGGCGAGTGAGGTCCAGTTGGCGAAACCTCGCCAAGAACCAATTGAGGACGTAAAACTTAACGATAATCAGTCCGGAATCAGTTAGCATCCTGTTTCGATACGCTACCGCCTCCGTGGGATGCTTCCATGCGTATACTCCGGGTCCCAAACCAGCTCGAAGACGATCGATGTTGGTCGGCCAAGGGAGCCCGGACGACCGGAGTCGCTCGGCATCGTCTTCGCTCTGCACCGTGTAAAAGACAGTGCAATTCCTCTTCAGCAACCTCCACAAGCAAACCAGCAGGCACCGGCCCAGTCTGCCGCTTGCACTTGACCTCAGCCATCTGACAACCCTTCTCGCAATTCGATCTAGTTTCATTGTAGCCGGACGTGCATCGTTCGGGGAAGACCGGCGATCTATCTCGCCCATCTCAAGATGCCGCAGGCCATCTTGCTCTATCGGGCTTTGTCCTTGACTGCCAGCACGACGTCCAGCGGGCTATTGGTTCGCCGCGCTTCAATGTGCCGGAAGCCGGCTGCCTGGAGCAGGGCCGTATATTCCGCCACGGTGCGCTCTTTTCCTTCGGTGCAGAGCAGCATGTTGACGGACTGCAGCACGGCCCAGCGCGGACCGGTCTTGTCGTCCGTCAGCAGTTTCTCCGCGACGAGCACGGCACCGCCGGTAGGCAAGCGTTCGTGAATCTTGCGAAGCAGTGCAGCGATCTTGTCCTCGCTCCAGTCATGGACGATGCGGCCGAGCGCGTAAAGGTCGGCTTCGGGCAAGGGATCCTGGAAGAAATCGCCGGCCAGCACCTCGACACGGCCGGCAACCGGCGAGGCCTGCACCTGCTCGCGCGCCATCGGCACAACGCCCGGCAAATCGAAAACCGCCGCGCGCAGCGACGGGTAATGCAGGCAAGCCGCGATGGCGAGGTGGCCGGTGGCGCCGCCCAGGTCCACGAGCCGGCGAAAACGGCTCAGATCGAAGGCCGCCACCACCGCGGGCGAGCTGATCAACCCGAAACCGTGCATGCCAAGCAGGAATTCGCGTTTGTCTTCCTCCGTGCGAAATAGCGCCGAGAAGATGGGCCCCTCCTGGCCGAAAGCCTGTTTCCAGCGGTGCGTCCCTTCACGTACGGCATCTTCCAGATGCGCCCAGAGCTCCCAGAGAATGGTGTTCGAGTAGTTGATGTAACCGGTCAGCCGGCTGGGACTTTGCCTGCAAAGATACGCCGATGCTGCCGGCGTGTTGACGTAGTTGCTGTCCGTGCGGGCGAGCAACCCGAGGCCGACGCAGGCGTTCAGGAGCCGCTCCAGCGCGTCGCGGTTCATGCCGAGATCGCGCGCGAGCGCTTCAACGGTTGCGGGCGCCTTCTCCAGGAGGTCAAAGACGCCGAGGCCAATGGCCGCGAACATGATTTTCGACGTGCGAAAGGCTTCGATGAGATCAAGGATCGGCGACGGATCGGGCGGCAGCTCGTGCGGCATGAATTCCCTCCGCGCGGGGAGCAGCGACTCGTTTACTATATTGAAGTGATCGTCGCCTCGACGTTCGGGATGGGGTCGGCGGCGGCAGCCCAGATCGGCAAGACCAGCAGGGTAACAATTGCTGTGAGGCGGGACATGGCGTACCTCCGGCCGGGATGGCTTGGATCGACAAGGAACAAGACGGCACGCAACGAGTTTATTCTATTCGGCCTGGAATCCCGAAGGACACGACGCCGCATTAAACTTGGGCAAAACAAGAGATCCTTGAGTCCTCACGCCTCCACGCTCCACATGCTTGACGTTGTTCACGCCCGAGAAGTACGATGTTTTTTGGCGAACCACGGTCCATTCTATTTGGCCGAGAACGTGTTCCACACTCCCTGAGGAGGGACTTATGGGATCTGACCAGCGACCTGCGCGACTGGCGAGCTGCCTGGCACTCACTTTGACCTTGTCGGCAAGCCTTGGTCCGGCCATGAGCATAGCCACTGCTGAAGAGAGGAATTCGACTGCCGGCGCCAGGACAGCCCAACCGGTCAAGGATGGTGCGGTTCTGGCAGTTCAGTCTATCGACAGGGCAAAATCGGCCAAAAAACAGGCGGCTGCCGAGGTTCGCTTCCTCGATGGCAGCAATTTGAAGTTGACCGTGCTCGACGAGAATCTCGAAATGAGCACGCGTTACGGAGAACTGGTGATCCCTGTCCGCGACATCCGCGTCGTGGAGTTTGCTACGCGCATCCCGGAGAAGGCGGCCAAGCAAATCGCCACGGCGATCGACAATCTCGGCAGTGCGCAATTCCGCACCCGCGAAGCCGCCACGGCCGAATTGCTGGCGTTCAAGGAGAAGGCCTATGCCGCGCTCCTGCAGGCTGCAAGGCATGCGGATCCGGAAGTGGTGCGTCGTGCCGGCGAATTACTGGCCAAGCTGCGCGAAACTGTTCCGGATGATATCCTGGAAGTCCGTGATGAAGACGTGGTATACACGGACGACATGAAGATCGCCGGCTTGCTGCGCGTGACGCATCTCAAAGTACTCACCGGACAATTCGGGGAACAGCAGCTGAAGTTGTTCGATCTGCATAGCCTGCGCTCCCTGGCGACGGGCGGTGTTGAGCCGGATTCGAAAAGCGTGCTTCCCGATCCGGGCAATCTCGCCAGCTTGCAGGGGCAAGTCGGCAGGACATTCCATATCCGAGTCACCGGCGCGCTGAACGGCTCCGTGTGGGGAACCAAGACCTACACGACGGATTCGGCATTGGCGACTGCGGCGGTGCATGCTGGGATTCTCCAGCCGGGCCAAACGGGAGTGGTGCGCGTGACCATCGTAACGCCGCCTGCGGCATTCCAGGGCTCAACCCAGAATGGCGTCAGCAGCAACGCTTATGGAGCTTATCAGGGGGCTTACCGCCTGGGCCGGTGAACATGCCTGGCCCGTTGAAAAGGGGACAGGAACGCTCGATCATCAGAAAGCCAGCGAATTCATCCTACGGGCCTACACCAGTCCAGTCAGCATCGGCGCAGCGAGCTGTGGGGCCGTTTCGATCTTGGTGAGCGAGTCATCGGCCAGTAGCTTACGAAAACGCAGATGTCGCCGGCGGGCCAGTTCCACCAGGGGACGCCACATGGGCCCGGTCAGACCGTGTCGGATCAGGAATGGCCACAACCAGTTGGCGCGCTTGTAGAGGAGACTCATGCCGAGATAGCCGGCGACCTCAGGGAGGCGGCGCGGGCGGCGGCGCCAGATCGAGCCCAGCGTGAACAGCCGCCGATAACACCAGGCATAACCCTCTTCCAGTTTCTCAGGCGTCATGTGCCGCGGGCGAAACACCGCGTGGGCCGTGTCGTACAGGTCCCAGTTGCGGTGCAGGATGCGCCCTTCTTGCTTCAACTGGCGGAAGAGCGGCGTGCCGGGATACGGCGTCATGATGTGAAACGTCGCGCATTCCAAACGCACCTCCTCGATCCAGCGCACCAGGCGCTCGAACACGTCGGCGCGGTCGTGGTCGAAGCCAAGCATGAAGCTGCCGTTGACCTGGATGCCGTGGTCATGGAGCAGAGCGACGCGCCGAGCGTAGTCGTCCGGGCGCGGCGTCTTCTTATGCGCGTCGTCCAGGTTCTGCTCGGTGAGCGACTCGAAGCCCACGAACACGCCGGTGCATCCGGCCAAAGCCATCTCGCGCACCAGGGATGGATCGTTGGTCACGTCGATCGTCACCGCGGCACTCCAGATCTTGCCCAGCGGCCGAAGTCCCCGGCACAGGGTGCGCAGATATGCCGGCCGCGACCCCAGGTTGTTGTCGATGAATACGCCGTAGGGCTGGCCGTCGCGGCGAAACTCCTCGACGATTTGCGCCACGTCGCGCACCAGATACGGCATGTGCAACCCTTCCGTGGAGAGATAGCAGAAGCCGCAGCGATTGTGGCAGCCGCGCGTGGCGATCAGGCTGCTGGTGGTCAGGAAGCCCCGGCGCGGCAACAATTCGCGGCGCGGCGGCGGATCGTCCCGATACGGCCGGCGATAACTTCCCTCGTAGCGCGGCGCCAGCCGGCCTGCTTCCGCGTCACGAAGGATCTTGGGCCATAGCTGGACCCCCTCGCCCAGCACCAGGGCGTCGGCATGCGGCGCACACTCCTCGGGACAGCTCAGGACGTGCAAGCCGCCGAGGACGACCCTGGCACCGCGCGCGCGATACCACCGCGCCAGGGCGAAGGCGCGGCGGGCAAAGGTAAGGTGCACCGTGATGCCCACCACGCTCGGAAACGGCTGCCACGGCGGGGCGCCCTGAAGCAAGTTCTCATCCCAGTAGCGCACCTGCCACTCGGGCGGCGTGGCGCCGGCAAGCGCGGTCAGCGCCAGCGACGGCGTTAGCACGTGCTTGCCGAAGCTGGCCACCGGGTCCTTGGCGTAGAACGGATTGATGAGCAGGGCATACCGCGGCCGCGGCCGACCGACCGGGCGGCACGGATCTAATTTCGGCGGTACGCGCATAGCGCGGGGCCAGTAATACCTTTTCCGGCGGTCGTCGGCTCCCATGACTTCACCATGCAATGTACTTTGTGTAACAAAGGTCTTTGGCAGAATAACAAGTTGAAGCAGTTTGTCAAGCGCTTTAAGGCCAAACGAGGCTTGGCAACTCTTCGGATCGTCCACGCGATGGAGAGCACATCCTGAGCGTTGTTCCGCCACGTGGCTTCGGGTCGGGCATGGTCGCAGGTGTTGAGAGGTTACAATCAGCCAGCGGCGAGTTGGCCTCGACGTGCCCCTTTTTTCGTGCTCAAAACTGCGGCTGAACGTGCGCGGGACCAAACCTTCTTCAGATTATGCGCGTCTAGGGAGGAAACAGTGCCCAAGTGAAACAGTAGCAAGGGTTGTTCCAGACAATCCAGCCGCGCAAGCCGCACCGTGGAGGCGACGCGCAGGCCGGCAGCCGGCCAATCGACCAGGGACACGTCTGTAGGCGTGCGCGGTGCAACCGAAGTCACTGCGGCTACCACGGCGTCGAGGCCATCCAGCCAAAGCACAAGTACAGGTCGCTTCTTCGAGCTGCTGCGGTCGGTGAAAGGAATGTCGGCGACCCAAAAGTCACCGGGGCGGATAGGCATCGTACAGGCCCTCATCCTCGGGGGCATAACTGTTCAAGAAGGCCGCGTGTTCGCGGACCAAAGCCGGCCGCACGCTCAGCCACCAGCGGCCTGGGCCGACACTGGCGATCAGCGCTTCGGGCAGGCTCAGCTTTTCACCTTCCCGAAGCTCGATTTCATAAGTGAGTTGAATTGGCTTATCTTGCACGTATGCACCTCCCAAAATCGCCTCCTGACGATAGCCGTTTGCCAGTCAAATGGATTTTATCACTAACTTCGGTCCGCCCACACGGCATCTACTGGCATGCAGCACTTTTTGCGTTGCTTTATTCCCTCCACTTCCGGTTTGAAGAGGAGCATTATGGACCAAACTGCTTTTGAATGCTCTTTAGTTGATCGAGCATGTTATTAGCGTCTTTCATCGGATCGAAATGGTTAGCAAAAATGAGCGTGATGATGCCGGCCAAAAGCAGCAGTACGATGGACGACGCGTACGCCCTCATCAAGAACTTGTTTATCAGTTTGCCGGCTGTTGCATACCCCTTTCCGCTTGGGGCGCCCTCTGCCTTTATCGCGGAATTGTAGCCGTGCCGACTGAAAAGGTAGCAGTGCACAGTGGCGTACGCGGCAACGAGAAGGCATATTCCAATGCTATACTTCCCAATTATTGGCAACAGCACTAATGGCAATAGCATGACTCCGATAACCATGCTCGATAACACCATCGAGAAGGCAGCTAGGCAGAGAGACCCGATTCCGTAGCTCGTGTCAGCCTCGCCGATAATGTCCGACGCGGAAGGGCTGAGTGTGTCTTCTTGATCCAATCCTGACTTCTCAGGGGCGGGGGAAGCGATCATCGCATCAGGAGCATGCCCGTCGCGCACTGGTGGAGCGCCCGGCACGAACAGGATGGTCTTGCAGGTGCGGCACTGGATCTTCTTGCCCGAGAAGTAGTCGTCGGCCCGCAGCGTGCGGCGACAGTGAGGGCAATTGAATACCACGATCATGAAAGCGCCCTTTTCGTCTCGTCTTCCTCCTCCCTTTTACCACCGGCCGTGGAAAAAAGCAAAAAGCCGTTGCTGAATGGCTCGTGCGGACCGATAATCTACATCAACGTGCACGGTTCCGCAGCATGGTAACCCGAAGCGCCAGCGAGGGCCTGGGGCCAGCCCCCTCGCTGGCGCTTCGGGTTACAATGGCGCCCGGACAGACATAGGCCACGGTGGTTGTCTCCCTCTTTGCCGCTGGGGTGTTGCCATGAACGGTTCCTTTCCACTCCGGTATCTTCTGATTGGCTTGCTGGCGCTTGCGCCCCTGGGCCTGCGCTACCTCACCTGGCGGGCGGGGCGTTCCCAGCCGGTCGATCCGGCCATGGCCCAGGCGGGCCAGACGCTCTTTGTCCATGAGTGGACGCCCAACGATCCGCTGGCCAATGGCGGCGACGGCCTGGGACCGGTTTTCAATGCCCGG
This sequence comes from Gemmataceae bacterium, assembly GCA_035939715.1. Classification (GTDB taxonomy): domain Bacteria; phylum Planctomycetota; class Planctomycetia; order Gemmatales; family Gemmataceae; genus DASZFN01. The sequence continues at coordinate 7,034 of DASZFN010000628.1, forward strand.
TCGTGCGTGGCTTGCCACATGCAGGGCGGCGTTGGCGGCAGCAGCGGCCTCGAGCATAACGTCACCACTTTTGCCGTGCGCCCCGAAGGCAGCGAACAGGCGCGTGAGGGAGTGGTGCACGCGGCCGCGGTTACGGTAAGCTTGCAGGAAAACTTGCGGCAGGTCGATTCCCGACTGCCGCCCATGGAGCGGCCGCCGCTGGGGGCACTGGTTACTATCCCGCATTGCGGCAGAAATCCGCTGAATTTTTCACCCGGCGTGCATGTATCGCAGCGCAACACGCCGGCCCTGTTCGGCGCTAAGCTGATTGATGAAATTGCGGACCGCGTGATCGTTGCCCGGGAACGCAGCCAGCGGCTGAAATACGGCATGGCCGCACCCGATCGCGAGGACGTGCCGGTGGGCCGGGCCCTGCGCCTGGCGGGCGGGCGCATCGGCCACTTCGGCTGGAAAGCGCAAAGCGCCAGCCTGCTCGACTTCGTGCAGGCGGCATGCGCCAATGAGCTCGGCCTGAGCAATCCCGGCCACGCGCAGCCGCATCCGCTCGGCAAGCCCGATTACCAGGACCGAGATCTCGACCTGACGCTGGAACAATGCACGCAGTTGACGGCGTTTGTTGCCTCGCTGGCCCGGCCGACGGAACGCATCCCAGCCAGCCTGCAGGCGGCGGAGCAAGCGCACGCGGGCAAGAAGCTATTCAGCAAGATCGGCTGCGCGGAATGTCACACCCCCGATATGGGCAGCGTGGAAGGCCTGTACAGCGATCTGCTGCTGCATCAGATGGGCGAGCTGCTGGTCGGCGGCGGCTCCTACCACGAGCCGCCTGTGGAGTTTCCCAAGTTCAAGAAGGCGGAGAGCCCGCAGAACAGCGAATGGCGCACGCCGCCGCTCTGGGGAGTTGCCGACTCGGCGCCGTACATGCACGACGGCCGGGCCAATACGCTGGAAGACGCCATCAAATTGCACGGCGGGCAAGGTGCGGCGTCGGCACAGAACTTCCGGCAGTTGGGCGACGCCGAGCAGAAGCAGGTCCTTGCCTTTCTTGGTACTTTGAAGGCGCCGTAATCTAGACGCTCATCCATGTCGATCAAGTTCATCTGTAGCTGCGGCAAGCACCTGCGCGCTCGTGAGGAGATGGCGGGCAGACGTTCGGTGTGCCCGCAGTGCGGGATGCCGGTCGGCATCCCGCTACTCAACCCGACGCATCCGGGCGGCCCGCAGGGACACATGACTCCCGCGGAACGGTTGCGTCATCAAGCCCGCAGGCGCAAGGTGGATGACCTGTTCCTGAGCGGCGCCGCAGTTCAGCCCGCGCCCGGCACCGGCGCTATGCCAACGTCGCCGCCTTCCGGCCAGGCACCGAGCACGCTCTCGGAAGAGCTCTTTCCGCGCCCGCTTGACCCGGCGCTGGTGCGACTGGTGGGCGGTGCCAGGCCGCAGCACTGGCGACTCGAGACGCGCTGGTATCAATGCTTACTTTATCCGCTGCGCGCCTGGTGGCTCATCTTACCGATGGCGACGGTTTTGTCCCTCATTGCGGCCGGCACGCTGTTGGTCCTGCCGGAGATCTTAAGCGACAAGTTCCCTGGAACGTTGCCGGGCGCGCCCTATTTCCGCTTTGCCTGCACAGTCCTGGGCGTGCCATATATCGGCTTTGTCTGCCTCATCCTAGGATACGTGTGCAGTGTTCCGGAAGGCGCCCTCACCTCCGGATTCGCCGGCGAGTTTCGGCACATCCATTGGGCAGGGCGCAGCGTTTGGCAGGCAGTTCGCAGCTTCATCGTCTGGTTCTTCTGTTTCCTGTCCGGGCCTTTTGTCTTTATGATCACGAGCTTGATTTACTGGATCCATTGCGGCGATCCCGGTCTGCTGGACTGGTTCATCCTGGTGGAGCTGAACATCATGGGCGTCAGCTACGGCTTGCTGACGTTATTGTCGTTCTGCCGGCGTGAGCGGCTGGCCGATGTCAATCCGTGGCAGGTCGCTCTGCTCATCCATCGGGCTGACTATCGCGTGCTCGGCCTGGTTTTCGCAACGGCGTCCGTCGTGCTGGCGCATGGCCTGGCCTTGCTTGCCGCCCTGAGCCGCTTCCAGCACGATACGGCGGCGGGCTCCTGGCTGTTGATCATGGCCGCATGGCTAAGCGGCTTGTTTTGCACGACATTTTTGCTGCGCCTGACAGGGATATGGTGCAACCGGGCGCGCGTTTGATTTGGGCGAAATCACGTGACGGCATCGAGAATCTGCCAGCTATAGGCGACGGTCGAGCCGGCAGCCAGGCAGGCAAAGATCAGCAGGAACAAGCCAATGATGAGGCGGCGCCGGGAGACATGCAACGATACACCGCCGACATAGGCGAGCGTGGTCAGCTTGAAGGCGGCCAAGCCGGTGAAGCCATATTTCGCGTGGAACACGCCGGCAATGGGATTGCCCTCGTAGACCCGGCCCTGGCCGTGGTGGAGAAGCACCCACGTCATCAGCAGGTCCGCCAGGCTCAATTCCAAGAACAGCAACAGACCGAGCATGGGGAGAATCTTCGCGCGCATCGCAGGGACCCCACAGCAACCCAACTTGTTCAAGGGAACCGCATTGGCCGGTCTCTGCTCCTCTGGAAAAACAGTGTAACGCTCCGCCCGTTCGCCATCAATAAAGAAAACCGGGAATTACATGCGGATCCGCGGCTGCGACGTAACCTGCTCGCAAGTGCTTGCAATCCCGCTATCACCGACTTAAGATCCACTGTTGGTTGTGGCTGCGCTGTACATGGACACCGGGAAAGCTCGGGAGGTGCGACATGAAAAAGCGTTGGGCATTGTCGACCGGTGTCATCGTGGGCCTCGCCGTCGTGGCCGTATTCTGCTGGCCGGCCAGCCGCTATGGAGTGCTGGGCTTCATCAATCAGGAACGCTTTGAGGAGGGACGCCCGCTCAGTTACTGGGCACAAGCATTGAAGCACGAAGACTCAGCGGTTCGCGAGCAGGCGGCCTTGATCCTGTCGCGCATGTCACCGGACGCCCGAGAAGCGGTGCCTCAGCTGGTCGAGGCGCTCAAGGACCCGAGTTCAGCCGTGCGCGTCAATGCAGCCGTCGCGCTTTACAAGATGGGCGCGGAGGCCAAGGCCTATGTGCCGGCGTTTTGCGATTCCTTGAAAGATGAGATTCCTTTTGTGCGCCTGGATGCGGCCATGGCCTTGCAGAAGATGGGGGCGGACGCCCGGGAAGCCGTGCCGGCCCTCATGGAAGCGATTCAGGAAAAGACGAATCAACCGCCATTGCCCTTTATCAACCTGAGTGTCCGGCAAGCGGCCACCCGAGCGCTGGGCCGCATCGGACCGGAGGCGCGCGACGCGGTGCCGTTGCTTACGGAATCGCTGAAGCAAAAAGGGGATGAGAAGTTCACGATGGAAGTTTCGCGGGCGCTCAAGCTCATTGACCCCCAAGCGGCTACCAAAGCCGGGATCAATTGAGGCAGTGTCGCCTTTCGCTCCGCGAAAGGGCGTTCTTTCGCGGAGCGAAAGACGACTATACCGGCACGTTATTAGCTCCGGCGATCATTTAGTTTTGCCAGCAGCCGCAACACCTCCAGGTACAGCCAGACCAGCGTCACGAGAAGGCTGAAGCCGCCGTACCACTCCATGTACTTCGGAGCGCCTGCCCGGACGCCTTGTTCAATAAAGTCGAAGTCAAGGATTAGATTAAGCGCTGCGATAACCACCACAAAAAGCGAAAAGCCGATGCCGATCAGGCCAGACTGGTGAATGTAGGGAATGCCGTGGCCAAAAAAGCCGAGCACGAAGTTCACCAGGTAAACGAGGCCGATGGCGCCCGTCGCAGCCAGCACGCCGATTTTGAACTTCTCGGTCGCCTGGATGATACGGCTGGCATAGAGGACCAGCATCACGGTCAGCGTGCCGACCGTCAGCCCCACGGCTTGCGTGACAATGCCGGCATATCTTGATTCAAAGAGCGCGGAGACCGCGCCCAGCACCAGGCCTTCCAGAGCCGCATAGAGCGGCGCCGTGACCGGCGCTGTCCTGGGCGCGAAGATGGTGATGAAAGCGGTAATAAGGGCGCCCACGAAGCCGAGGATGAGCAAGCCGCCGGTCAAGGGCGGAACGACTAACTTGCCTTTTTCCTCGCCCGCGAGAATGCGGAACGTCTGCTCCCAGGCGATGCTGCCGGTCACGAGCAGAATGGCGATCAGGGCAAGGCTCTTCATGGCCGTGCCGTTCAGGGTCATGGCGTGCGCCGGGGAATCTGCATGGCCGGCGCGGCGGTACACTGCCTCGTTCATCGCGGGATTGGCCGTTGCCATTGGTCTTTCTCCTTGAATTAATCCGTCCGACGGGCGACAGGGCATCGTAGTATATCGACTTTGGCAGCAATGAGATAGATGTTACACTACTTTCCGAAAGCGAGGAGTGATTTTCATGAACAGTCTCAAAGCAATGCTCAAGGAAGGCCGGGTGCTCGTCGGTGTGACGACGCAGCACGTCACTACGGCCTGGCTGGCGCGCATCTGGAAGAACAGCGGCGCGGATTTTGTGTACGTGGAGTACGAGCACGGCTTCATGAACGAAGCCGACCTGGCCGAGTTTGTGCTGTCCTGCCGGCTCAACGGCTTGCCGGTGGTGGCCAAGGTCCCGGAATGCTCGCGGACGCATACCGCGAAACTTCTGGAGTGCGGCGTCACCGGCATTCAGCTGCCCTGGAGCGAGTCACGCGCACAGATCGATCGGCTGGTAAGCTATGTCAAATTCCCGCCGCTCGGCATTCGCGCGGCCGCGCCCGGCATGGGCAACACGGATTACAACCTGGGCGTGAACGGCAGGGAGTTCATCGAGGCCGCTAACCGGGAAACGGTGGTGCTCGCACACGTGGAGACGCGGGAGGGCATCCAGAACCTGGATGCCATTCTCGCCAACGCGCATGTAGACGTGCTCTTTCTGGGGATGTACGATCTATCCGTGAGCTACGGCCAGCCGGGCGATTTCCGCCATCCGGACGTGGCGGCGGCGGTCGAGACCGCCCTGGCTGCGGCCCGCAAGCACGGCAAAACGGCCGGCATGTATGTCCCGGACGCAAAAACCGCCGAACCCTGGGTCGCCCGAGGCATGCGGTTTTTTGAGACGGCATCGGAGATTGACCTGATCGACAGCGGCGCCAAGCAAGCGGTCAAGCAGTTTCGACAGTTGGCCAGCCGCTGAAACGTTTCTCTATCATCGCAACGAACGCGCGAAGGAGTCTGACCATGCGAAAAAACGGATCGTTGTTACTTGGGCTTTGTGTGTTTCTCGCTGGGGCGGGTTACAGCCTGGCCCAGGACTCGGCCGAGGCCATTATCGACAAGGCGATCCAGGCCCAGGGCGGCCTGGAGAAACTTACCAAGTTCAAAGCCATGCAGGCTACTTCCAAGGGAACCATGGATATCATGGGCCAGAACGTGCCCTTTACTGCCGAGGGCTATGCACAGCTTCCGAACCAGTTCAAGTCGGTCATCGAGTTAAGCGTGGGCGGAATGAAGGCGACCATGGTCCAGTTGATGAACAAGGACAAGATTGAGATCACCGTGAACGGCATGGCCCTGCCGCTCAACGACAAGATGCGTGAAGAGGTGAAGGAGCAGGTTTATGCGGAAGTTGTCGTCAGCCTGGCCCCGCTCAAGGACAAAGGTTACACGTTCTCGGCACTGGGAGAATCCAAGGTCAACGACCGACCCGTAGTCGGCGTCAAGGTATCGTCGAAGGGGCATCGCGATATAAGCCTGTACTTCGATAAAGCGGACGGCCTGCTCGTCAAATCCGCGCACCCGGCAACGGATCAGATGTCCGGCCAGGAATATGTTCAGGAAACGATCCATAGCGACTACAAGGAGTTCAACGGCATCAAGCGGCCAACCAAGGAGATCGTGAATCGCGACGGCAAGAAAATGGCGGACATCGAGATTACGGACGTCAAGAACTTGGAGAAGCTGGACGACAAGGTTTTCGAGCCCTGAGCTGTCGCGTTCTTGTCACCTAGAAGACCCAGCGGAGCTAGTAGCATGCAACATGGATCATCGGCCTGGTCGACACATTTCTTGCCGGCGATTGCGGCAGTCTTGCTGGCCTGGCCAAGTCTCCAGGGGAGCGCGCTGGCTGGCGATCAGCCAAGCGCGCTTTCTCTTAACCTTCGCACGCGCGTCGAGGCCTTCAAGGGCAGCGGCGACTGGACTGAGGTCTCGCTGCGCAAGCAGGTTCCCCTCAAAGAAACGGCCATCCTCATCTGTGACATGTGGGACAAGCACTGGTGTCCGAGCGCCAGCAAGCGCTGCGCAGCGCTGGCGGGGAAGATGGCCAAGGTTACAGCCAATGCCCAGGCGATGGGCATCCCGGTGATCCATGCTCCGTCCGAGTGCATGGAATTTTATAAAGATACGCCACAGCGCCGCCGAATCCTCGACATTACCCGTGTGCAGCCGCCAAAGCCGTTGGTGCTAACTGATCCGCCGTTGCCCGTGGACGATTCCGACGGCGGCTGCGATTGCGACGAGCCCGTCAAGATGTACCGTGCCTGGAGCAGGCAGCATGAAGCCATCCCGATCGCGGCGAACGATGTAATCTCAGACAATGGCGCAGAGGTCTACAGCTTTCTCAAGCAACGGGGCATTAAGAACCTGATCGTCATGGGCGTGCACACCAACATGTGCGTGCTGGGCCGGTCGTTTGCTATTCGGCAGATGACGCGGTGGGGCATTCACTGTGTGCTCGTGCGCGACCTGACCGACTCCATGTACAACCCTAAAAAAGCACCCTACGTCAGCCACAACGAGGGTACCGAGCTAATCGTTCGGCACATTGAAAAATATTGGTGCCCGTCGATGCTGGGCGACGATTTGCTCGTACAGGCGGCCAAACCATGAGCACCCCCGAGCCAATCCGAATCGGCATCGTTACGGTGTCCGACCGGGCCAGCAAGGGGATCTACCAGGATCTCGGCGGTCCCGCAATTCGCGATTGTCTTACGGATATCCTGTCCTGTTCCTGGGAGCCGGTCGCGCGTGTCATCCCCGATGAACAAGCCCTTATTGAAACAACGCTCAAGCAACTCTGCGACGAAGAGCACTGCTGCCTGGTGGTGACCACGGGGGGCACGGGGCCGGCGCGGCGCGATGTGACACCGGAGGCGACCGAGGCGGTGTGCGACAAATTGCTGGATGGCTTTGGCGAGTTAATGCGCGCCATTTCACTCAAGTTTGTGCCGACCGCCATCCTTTCCAGACAGATTGCCGGCATTCGCGGCAAGTCCCTGATCGTCAACTTGCCGGGCAAACCGAGTGCGATTCGCGATTGTCTGCTCGCCGTCTTCCCCGCGATTCCGTATTGCATCGATCTGATCGAGGGGCCGTATTTGACGACGAACGAAACGGTCGTGAAGGCATTTCGGCCAAAGGCTTAGCTGCTTCCCAA
>DASZFN010000629.1:0-3384 GCA_035939715.1 Gemmataceae bacterium
GCACCGCGGACGCTCGCCCAGGCGCCTGCCGAGCCGCTTCGTCTGGTGTCCGACGCGGCTGACCTCGTCGTCAAGATCGAGCAGCCGCACAAGCTGGTGCAAGGCGCCCTGAATAATCCCCTCCTCACGCAATTCCAGAAGCTGGAAGCCGTCGGCGAGTTTTATGAATCAACCAACTACCGGCGCTTTCAACAGTTGCTGGCCTACTTTGAGAAAAAGCTCGGCGGCGAACGCCTGGAGCTGCTCGAACGGCTGGCGGGCGGCGGGGTAGCATTGGGGATCAAATTCGGGCCACAGCCTCCTCCAGCAGTGTTGGTAGTGCAAGGAAAAGATGAAGCGCTGCTGCAACGTTTTGTGACCCTGTCGCTCCAGGTTCTTGATCAGGAGTTGTCCCGCCAGGAGGCGAAGGACCGACTGGACAAGAGCAGCTACCGGGGCGTCGAGACATTTCATGTCGGCAAGGACCAATTCTACCTGGCCGCGGCCGGTTCGGCTCTTGTTCTGAGCAACACGGAGAAGGGTCTGCGCTCCGCGATTGATCTTCACCTGGACGGCGGCAAGAAAAGTATGGCGCAACGCCCGCGCCTTGCCGAAGCACACACCCTGCTGGGGTCGGATCCGCTGGCGTGGGTATGGCTCAACATGGACACGGTGCGCCAGGCGCCCGGGGCCAAGGATATTTTCACCTTGCCGCGCAACGATGCCGTGCTGACGGTGCTGTTCGGCAACATCCTCGATCTGGGCGGGCGTGCTCCGTTTGCCTGTGCCGGCCTCTACGCTCAGGACAGCGGCTACGTCTTCAGTGTGCGGACGCCTGCGGGACGGGAAGGGATGACGGCGGCGTTGGCGGTACACGTGCCGCCTGCCGACCAGCCGGGATCCCGGCCGCTGCTCGAGCCCAAGGGCGTGATTTACAGTAGCAGCTATTTCCTGGACTTATCCCAGTTCTGGGAGCAGCGCGGCAAGCTGTTCAATGCCAAGCAAGTGAAGGACTTCGAGAACTTCAACAAGACCTCGCGGAATTTCCTGGCCGGCAGCGAGTTCAGCAAGCTCCTGGCCCAGGCCGGCGCATATCAGCGGCTGGTGGCTGTGCCGCAGCTCAAGAGCTCATACAAGACGATCCCCGGGCAGCGCATTCCCGCCTTTGGCCTGGTGGTCGAGATGCGCGAGCCGGAAGCGTTCGGCAAGAAGCTGACCGCCATCCTGCGCTCCCTGGCCCTTCTGGCAACCACGCAGGTGAAATTGAAGCCCTTTGAAGAGCAATACGCCGGCAAGACCATCGTCGGCTATCGTTTCCCCGAGGATGACAGCTATCCGGCCGACACGGATAACTTCCGCTTTAACTTCAGCCCCAGTTTCGCAGTTGCCGGCAACCAATTCGTCGCCGGCTCGACCATCGACCTATGCCGCGAGCTTGTTGACCTCGTGGACAAGGAGCACAGGGAGCAGCCCCAAAACTCGGCCGCCACGGTGCACTCCCAGATCTATGCGGCGGCTGGCGCCGACGTGCTGGAGAGCCTTAAGGATCGACTTTTTGCCCAGACCATGCTCGATCAGGCAATGTCGCCGGCCAAGGCGAGCGAGCAGGTGAAGGCTTTCATCGATTGGGTGCGGCAGCTGGGCCTCCTGGAACTGGAGCAGCATTACAACGCGCGCGACTTTCGCTTTGACATTCGCTTGATCCCGGCATTACGGCAGAAATGAGTCATCCTATTTCGTAGGGCAGGTTTCTAACCTGCCGTTAGATATCCAGGCAGGTTAGAAACCTGCCCTACGAGGCAGCAACCATGACACCGAACATTGATCCGCAGTGGGCATGGGAGCCGTATCAGCCTTCGGCGGAATCGCCGTGGGATATCAAAAAGGTCGGCCATCTTTATCGCCGGGCCGCCTTCGGCGCGACCTGGAACGAACTCGAGGAAGGTCTCAAGGCCGGCCCGGAGGGGGCCGTCGACAGTCTCCTTAAGGGGAAAAGAGGCCAGGAGGCGTTTGCTCAGCAGACTGCCCCCTTGGCCCAGAGCATCAGCCGGGCCAACAACGGCGCGCTGGCGCGCTCGTGGTGGCTATACCGCATGCTGTACAGTCCGCATCCGCTGCAGGAAAAGCTGACGCTCTTCTGGCACAACCATTTCGCGACCAGCAACGCCAAGGTCAACAACGCCGGCTTCATGCTAGGCCAGTACGAGTTGATGCACCGGCATGCGCTGGGAAGTTTTCGCGACCTCTTGCAAGATATGTCCCGAGATCCGGCGATGATGGTCTGGCTCGACACCAGCCAGAGCAAGAAGCGCATGCCGAATGAGAACTATGCTCGGGAGCTGATGGAACTCTTCAGCCTGGGCATCGGTCATTACACGGAGAAAGATATTCGCGAGGCCGCGCGTGCTTTTACCGGTTGGGAGATCAAGGGCGGCAAGGGGATGTTTAATCCCCAGCAGCACGACGACAGCGCGAAGACGGTCCTGGGACAAACAGGCAAATGGACCGGCGCCGACATTGTGCGCATCTGCCTGGAGCAACCATCCGCACCGTCTTTCATAGTCGGCAAGCTGTATCGATTTCTGGTGAGCGACACGGTCCCGGCTACCCCGGAGTTGCTTGAACCTCTCACGGCCGAGTTCCGCAAGAGGGACTACAACTTTGCCGTCCTGGTGGAAAAAGTACTGCGCTCCAACCTGTTTTTCTCGCCGGCCGCTTACCGGAGCCGCGTGAAAGCGCCCGTCGATTTTGCCGTGGGGATTGTCCACGCGTTGGAAGGCCGCATCGGCGGCTCTGCCCTGGCGCAGTCCCTGGAGGAACTGGGGCAGAATATCTTCTATCCTCCCTCGGTAAAAGGATGGGACGGCGGCCAAACCTGGCTGAACGGCCAGACGCTGCTCACGCGCCAGAACTTGGCCCTGGCCATGACTTCGACGGAAGACCCGCGTTTCGGCCGGCGCACCGACCCCGCGGCCTTAATTCAAAAGTACGGCGTCAAGTCCGACACGGAAATGGTTGATTTCTTTCTCCGTCTCTTTCTTCAGGGCGATGTCGCCGCCGACGCCCGTGCCAAGCTCGTGGAGTATCAGCAACGTTCCCACAAGCAAACCGTCCCCGTGTACTGGACCAAGCAAGACGCGGCGGATCACAGCATCCGCACGCTGTGTCATCTGGTGCTGACTTTGCCGGAGTTTCAACTTGATTAGACCAAGGGAGTTTCCCATGATTGCAACACGTCGCGACTTCTTGAAAACATCGCTGGCCACCGGCAGCCTGGTGAGCTGGGGGCTAACGGTGCCGGCTTTTCTGAGCCGCACGGCCGCCGCGGCGCCGGACTCGGGCAAGCCAGGGGCCAAAGAGACGTTTCTGGTTGTTGTGCAACTGACCGGGGGGAACGACGGACTC